>CAMVBR010000381.1 GCA_947165755.1 uncultured Clostridia bacterium | reverse complement strand
GAGTTCGGCTTTTCAAAGCGGCCGGCCATGCTGGTGATCCCGGGCGGCGGCTACGCCATGTGCTCCGACCGGGAGGCGGACCCTGTGGCGGCGGCGTATCTGAAGGCGGGATATCAGGCCTTTGTTCTGCGTTATACCTGCACGCCGAAGGGAAAGTGGCCTTTGCCGCTTGAGGACTATGATCAGGCAATGGGCCGGATCATAGAAAACGCGGAAGCGTGGTGTGTAGACGCAGATAAGATTGCCGTAGTCGGATTCTCTGCCGGCGGTCATTTGGCAGCCTGTGCTGCTACGGTGGCGGAACATAAGCCTGCAGCAGCCGTTCTGGTGTATCCGGCAATTCTCAAAGATATCTGTGATTTGTGTCAGCCCGGTATGCCCTATCCCCATGAGCATGTAACTGCCAAAACCTGCCCCTGCTTCCTGGTGGCTGCCCGCGACGACCGTACCGTAGATATTTCCAACACCCTCCGCATGGAACTTTCTTTGGCGGAAAAGGGTGTTGCTTTTGAGAGCCATATCTATTCTTACGGCGGACATGGCTTTTCTACCGGTGAGGATTGGATCAACACCAATTCCGTCTGTCCTCGCCTGCCCCGTTGGGTATCGGACAGCATTGCGTGGCTGGGCGAGATCATGGGGAAGCTTACTCGAGGGGGCTTTACCGAGCCTGTGCATGCAGGTTCCATGAACGGCAATTTCGCGCCGGTGCTCAGTGTGGACTGCACACTTTCGCATCTTCGCAGGCAGAGAGAAGAAGCGCAGACCGTTCTGACGCCGATGTATGCAGCGATCGAGGCTGTTGCGAAAGCCCGGCAGTTTTCTGTAGAAGGGTTAATGGCTGCAGTGGGAAACAATACCGCGCGGGAGATCATGGAAATGTGCGGCATTCCCGCCGACACGATCGCGGAGATCGACAAACAGCTGCACGGCATCGTGAATGAATTGGAGTAAAAAAATGATCAGAGTGACTTCTCCCAAAATACAGGATTTTGAAAAAGATCATATCGCGCGGCTGCGCCGGCTGGCGCCGGACTGCATGGTGCTCTTGAAAAAGAACGGGGATTTCCCCCTCTCTGCTCCCTGTCCGGTAGCGCTCTACGGCTCCGGCGCGCGGGAAACGATCAAGGGCGGCACAGGCTCGGGCGACGTGAACGTCCGGCATTTTGCCAGTGTGGAGGAAGGCCTTGAAAACGCGGGCTTTACCGTGACCACCAAAGGCTGGCTCTCGGCCTACAGCTCCGCAAAAGTGCAGGCGCAAACGGATTTTCTGGAAGAGATCAAGGCTGAGGCCGCAGCCGCCGGAAAGCCCGCGATCCTTGTGGGCATGGGCAGGACCCCGCGGGAGCCGCGGTATACCTTCCCGCTCGACGGGGACGGCGACGTGTGTATTTACGTGCTGGCAAGAAATTCCGGCGAAGGCGCGGACAGAAAGCCCATCGAGGGGGATTATCTCTTAACGGCCGACGAGGTCCGCGATATCCGCCTCTGCGCAAAACGTTACCGGAAGTTCATGCTTGCCCTCAATGTCGGCGGGCCTGTGGATATCAGCCCGGTACTGGACGTTTCGGAAAATATTCTGCTTCTCAGCCAGCTCGGCACCGTCACCGGCGACGCGTTTGCGGACGTCTTGCTCGGAAAGGCAAGCCCTTCCGGGCGGCTGACAACGACCTGGGTCTCGGCGAACGCCCTTTCTTCTCTCGGGGAATTTGCCGAACCCGACGACACCCGCTACCGTGAAGACGTGTTCGTCGGCTGCCGGAGGCAGAGCGCGGAAAAGCCGCTGTTCGAATTCGGCTTCGGTCTGGGGTATACGGACTTCCGCGTAAAAGCGGAAGGCTTTCAGGTTGCAGACAACGTCGTGACCGTCAGGGCCGCCGTTGAAAACGTCGGCAAATATAAGGGCAAAGAAACGCTGCAGCTCTATTATGCCGCGCCGCAGGGCAAGGCGGCAAAGCCTTTGCGCGAACTCGGCGCGTATCAAAAAACAAAAGAGCTTCTCCCGGGCGAACGCGAAACAATAGAACTTACGCTGCCCGTGGAAAATATTGCCTATTGGGATATGGCAAAAAACGGCTGGGCGCTCGAAAAAGGCGATTACGTGCTCTTTCTCGGGAAAACGCCGGTCGGCGTCGTGGAGCTTGACGCCGACGTCCTTACCGCAACAGGAACCGGATTTTCGGACGCGCCGGACTTTGAAAACGAAAGACCGGTACAGGAAAACGTTTCCACAATCGGTCTTCCGCGGGCGGTCGTGCACGCGGAAACCTTAAACGGGATCGGGCATTACGACCGGCAGAGGGTCAGTTTTTCCCCTGTCTCCGTGCCCGAGCTCTCCGGCTTTTCAAACGAGGCGCTCGCGCAGATCTGCGTGGGCAAACACGTCTCCGGCGGGGCGTCCTCCGTCATCGGAAATTCCGCCTCCCGTGTGGCGGGCGGCGCCGGGGAGACCGCCGACCTCGTCCGCGAAAACGGTTTCGGCACCATCATCATGGCGGACGGCCCCGCGGGGCTGCGCCTTGCGACGACTTACGCCGAAACGCCGTCCGGGCAGGAGGGCCTCGACGCCGGGGGCCTCGAGTTTTATCTTGAGCTGCTGCCCGAGCCCCTGCGCGCGCTTTTGCAGATGCAGGCGGCAAAACGGCAGGAGCTTGCCAAAACCTGTCCTGTTCTCTACCATTACGCGAGCGCCATCCCCATCGGCACCGCGCTGGCGCAGGCGTGGGACCCGCAAGTCCCCGAAGCGTGCGGAGATCTCGTGGGGGAGGAAATGGAAAGCTTCGGCGTGAACGTCTGGCTCGCGCCCGCGCTCAATATCCACCGCAATCCGCTTTGCGGCAGAAACTTTGAATACTATTCCGAAGATCCGCTCCTCTCGGGCAGAACGGCTGCCGCCGTGACCAGAGGCGTGCAGAAGCACAAAAACTGCGCCGTGACCATCAAGCATTTCTGCTGCAACAATCAGGAGACCAACCGCTTCGGCTCCAACAGCG
>CAMVBR010000380.1 GCA_947165755.1 uncultured Clostridia bacterium | reverse complement strand
CCTACGCCGTTTATTTTCAGGGCGGACTCACGTGGGCGCACGCAAAGCTGGGCGTGCTGATGAGCCTGCAAAAGCTTTTGGAAGGAGGCCTTGTATCGCTATGAAAAAACAGGGCTTTATGAATACAACCCCCGCAAAGCGGATCAAAGCCGCAGCGGCCGTTCTTTGCCTGATCGCCGCCGTGATTACGTTCGTGCTGGGCGGCATACGGCTTTCCGCCTCTGCCGGGAACTATACCTTTTTGAAAACCGATACCTTCCACCTTGTACCGGAGGAGGACGCGGATCACGAGGACGAAACCGTGGTATCCGTGGAGTTTGCCACGGCGGACGGCGCTTACACGATGACGCTGGATTTTGAATTTGACGCGTATACCGCGCTCAGCGTTGATACGCAGCTGGAGGGCTACATCTATACCACCGAGGACGGCGATTACCTCGCCTTCGGGAGCGAACCCACCGCCAAAGAGATCAAAAAAGCGGATCGTGATATGCACGCGGATGAATATTCCATGCTGTTCGGCGCGGGCATGGCTGCGGCGCTGGTGGCGATATCGCTGGGCGTGGTTACCGTGTTCGGCCGCTTCTTTACCTCCTACGAGCAGATCTGGTTCCTCAGTATTATGGTGTTGGCGGCCTTTTTCTCGCTGCTGTTCCCCGAAGAGAGCGCCAACGGTGTAAACGGCCTTGTGATCATGGCGCTGTATCTTATGGATACGTTTTTGAACATCCTCTGCGAGCTGCTCATCAGCAAGCAGAGCAAATGGAACTTTATCGTATCCGTGTTTGTGGAGATCACCGAGATCGCGATCTGCGTGGTGCTGATGTACCGCTTCGCCACCATGGCCAGCACGCTGTTCTTCTGGCTGCCCTGCGATATCATCAGCTTTATCAACTGGCACCGCCATCCCGACAAACAGGAGGAAGAGCTCACCGTGGTGCGCACCCTCAAGGGCTGGCAGGAGGCCGCCATTATCGCCGGTATCGTGGTATGGACCGTGGGCGTTGGCTACTTCCTTACCACGCTGGATCTGGGCAGCGACTTCTTTAAGAGCCGCACGCTGGAGGTTGTTGTGTGCTATATGGACGCCTGCGTTTCCGCCGTGGCCATTGTAAACGGCGTATTCATTCTGCTGCGCCTCAGGGAGCAGTGGATCGCATGGTATATCGACGCAATCTTAGAGGGTGTGATCAATATCCTTTCGGGCCAGTACGTGCTGCTGATTCTGAAAATCGGTTACCTCACCAACACCACCTACGGCTACGTTAAGTGGACGAAGTACATCAAACACGCGCAAACGGCGGCCGAAGCCCTGCCCGAAGCCGCGGAGAAGAAATAATGGCGGAAGATTTGCGCATCAAAAACTTTATATGGGATTTCGATGGGATGTTGTTTGATACCTATCCCCACACCGTGGCGGCGTTCTGCGAGCAGCAGCGCCGCCATGGCTTTTTGCGCGACGAAAGCGAGGTTTACGCGCTGTTCAAAATAAACCTCCGGGTGGGGTTCCGGCATTACGGGCTGACGGAGGAAGAGATCAGGGAGTTTTATGATATTGAGAACGACCTCTCCTTCGAGCCCCTCGGCGTGCCATACCCGCGCATTCCCGAAATTTTGCGGTACGTTACCGCCAACGGCGGGCGCAACTACCTCTATACCCACCGGGACCGGGTGGCGCTCAAATATTTGGAGCTCTATGGCCTCACGCCCCTGTTTTCGGGCTTTGTGACCGGGGAGGACGGCTTCCCCTTCAAGCCCTCCCCGGACGCGCTGGAGCACATCGTAAAAGAACACGGCCTCATAAAAAACGAGACCGTGATGCTGGGCGACAGGGATATCGACATCGGCGCCGGGCAGAACGCCGGCGTATATACCCTGCTCTTCGACGAGGACGGCCGCTACGGCGACCTCGGCGAGACCCGCCGCGCCGCAAACGAGGACGCGCTGGCGCAGGCGGTGAAAGAGCTGTTGGCTGACTGCAGAAGGTAAAGTGGCAGTATGTCGCGCCGATGGCGCGACAGCCGTTCGCCGTTTGCCGTTCGCCGTTCGCATCGGAACCACACCTATACGGAAAAGGCGAAATACCACTGTAAACGAACATTTTACTTCGGAAATCTAACAAAAAAAACAACTGTCAAACATCAATAAACTATGGTTCGCATCTTCGCCGAAAAATCAAACGCGAACGGCAAACGGCGAACAGCGAACGGCGCAAATTTCAGTTTAGCGCTATGCGCTAAACTGAAATTTGTTTGCATAAATCCCCTTTTCCGGTAAATACTGAGAACAGGTGAAACACCGAATTTACCGAAAAAGGAGTTTTTTATTATGCAGTTGACCGCAAAAGAAAGCTCGCTTCTGAAGGAGCTCAAGGGCCAGGAGCAGCTCTGTATCGACCGCTACACCAAAGCCGCGGGCTGTGCCGTGGACGGGCAGCTCAAGGGCCTGTTTACCTCGCTGGCTGATACCGAACGCCAGCACCTCGATACGCTCACGCAGATAGAGACCGGCGCGTGCCCCTCGATGCCCGCGGGCAAGGAGACGCCCCCGCCCACCTTTACCGCCGTTTACGGGGTGGCCGAAACGCCCGATAAGAAGAACGACTGCTATTTGTGCACCGACGCCCTCTCGGGCGAGAAACACGTTTCCTCCCTTTACGACACCTGCATTTTCGAGTTCCGCGACGATAACGTGCGCACCGCCCTGGGCCACATTCAGAAGGAAGAGCAGCAGCACGGCAAATCCATTTACAATTATATGAGCGCCAACGCGATGTATAATTAACCCGAATACGAACAAAAGCGGCCCTCGGGCCGCTTTTGGTTTTTGGAATTGCAGTTTGTCGCGCCAACGGCGCGAAGTAACTTCGGTAGCGCGGCAGGTCTCGCCTGCCGGCTCGGTCGGTGCTTCTGCCTGCGGCAGAGGTCTCCCCCGGAGACCCGCACCCACAGCCGCTATCGGCGCAAGGCGTGGGTATAGGACGCGTATGCGGGCTATACC
>CAMVBR010000379.1 GCA_947165755.1 uncultured Clostridia bacterium | reverse complement strand
GGTTCTGATTTTCCTTTTTCGCAAGGCTTTCCATATACTCGGAAAGGAAGCGGTTATCGCGGGCCTGGGTAAGGTTGTTCTTGCCGGTTCTTACGGCGGTAAGGTACTCATAAGTGGAATCAAGATCGATGGCCGCAGGCTCGCTGGTATAGCCGAACAGCATATAATACCGCTCGTTATACGGACGGCGCTCGGTCTTTTTGGACCAATCGTCCTGCAGATCTTCTTCGCTTACGCTTTCCACGTTTTCGGGCGGGTCTCCGGGCGCGGGCATGTTCGCCTCATCCGGAGAAACGTTCCCCTCTTCCGTCGCTTCGGGATCCAGCAGCACAACGTCGTCAATGGGCAGCGCCGGCTGCAGATCGGTATCAGCGGTATCCTCCGCAGGGAACGCAGGCGCATCGTCGGCGATATCCTCCGTCGGGAATACAGGAAGTTCATCGGTATCCGTTATCGTATCCTCCGTAAGATCGTCAGCATCGAAAGCGCCATGAAACGGGGGCGCAAAACCATCGTCGGCTCCCTCAATCGGAGATTCGTCGATTTCCTGCGGGGAAAGCTCCTCCGGCGCGCCGAAACCGTCCAGATCGTCTATGCTGTCCATCGGAAGCTCGTCGGTATCGTCAACAGGCAGTTCCGCAGGCGCTCCGAAGCCGTCAAGGTCGTCCGTGCCGTCTGCCGGAAGCTCGTCGGTATCGTCAACAGGCAGTTCCGCAGGCGCTCCGAGGCCGTCAAGGTCGTCCGTGCCGTCTGCCGGAAGCTCATCGGTGTCATCCGCCGGGATCTCTTCCGGATTTTCGGGAACAGGTTCGGGAATGGGTTCGGGAACAGGTTCGGGAATGGGCGTGGGAACGGGCTCCGGAATCGGTTCGTCCTCGGGCGCGCCCTTCTTCTTTTTATCTTTCTTATCTTTGCCGGTCAGCTTATCGATCAGGCTGCCGAACAGCCCCTTCTTCTTGCCGGGTTCTCCGTTCTGATCCTCCGGCGCGCCGTTCTTCTTGTCTTTTCCTGTGATCTTATCGATCAGCTTACGGAAGAAGCCCTTCTTTTCGGGCACGGGCTCCGGCGGCAGGTCAACGGGCACAGGCTCCGGCGGAGGCGGCGGGTCGAGAACCTCATCCATCTTCTCGTTGTGCCAGCAGATATAATCGGAAATGATATCCAGAATACGGTCGAGATTCCGCTCCGCCGCATCCAGCAGACCCAGATCCAGACGGCTGTCTTCCACAATAAAGATACAGCGGTCGGCCGCGTCGGCGTCGTTATCGGTTTCCATTGTATAGGTGAGCGGGCGGATCGCATCCTCGGGCAGAAAGCTGTCGTCGGTGAGCGCAACGATAAAGCCCTGATTTTCGGCGAACAGCGTGCGGAACACTTCGTTCATCATCACCGTAATGGTATAGCGCACGTTGCTGTTCAGCGCGCCGTCGCTGTTCGGCAGCTCGATACGGAGCAGGGATTTATGGGATACGTATCTGTTGATCCCATCCATACCCTCGATATCGAACTTCACCGGGCGCGCGGTACGGAAATCGCCGTATTTCGACATTTCAAGATAACCTGAGGTGTGTACGGAGATATCCGCGAACTCATGCACGATCTTCAGGCCGGCAACCTCACGCGCGGCGCCGATGCCTGTATCCACACTGCGGTTCGAGAGCGTGTAATGGCGGTTCTGCCGGTAATACTTACGGCCGTTGATATGATCCGCGGAACGGCGCACAAGAATATCGCCGTCGGCAGTGAGGCCGTCCATACAATAATATTTACCGTCAAAGGTAAAGAACTGGCCCGGCAGATATTTCTGGAACACGTGGCCTCTGAGTTCCGCGCCGAAATAGTGGAAAGCGCCCTTCTCATCTTCGGCAACGTAACTGGCGCTCTTAAGATCGGAAACGAAATCGTCGATAAAGCGCTGGTTCCGGATGGAATACACCGTTTCCATTTTTCCGGTGCGGATGTTGAAACGATCTGTGGCAACCAAAATCTCTATGCCCACCGAAGCCGTTTTTCCGCCGCCGGCGGTCAGTTTCTGCGCCGCGGTATAGGCAACGGCGTCTCTGTAGTTTTCGGGGATCTGCGCCAGAGCGATGCTGTCCGCATAGCAGCGGTAGATCTCATACCACAGCTGCTCTCGCAGGTCGTACACCCGGATGTTTTCAAGCGAAAATTCTTTTTCGATCAGGGATTGGGCCGTGGGGCGGATGCTCATCATCAAAATCAGCTTCAGGATCATATTGCGGCGGGACCGGACAAAATCCGGTACGATAAACGGGATCGCCTTGGGATCGGTCTCAAAGATATCGGCGTTATCCGCCATATAGTCCTTCAGCAGATAATCCTACGTAATCACGTTCACAAATCCCTGCTCGGTAGCTCTGGTGGAAAAATCGCGTATGGCCTCAAACATATTGCAGGCTTCGTCTTCCACCGTGATATAATTGTATTTCTGCGCTTTTGCGCCCCAGAAATTGGGGGACGTTACAAAACGCTTATCCATTTCATCCTGATTCGCGGGCAGCCGGGCATACCGCATCAGATCAAAATAATACTGGCGGTCGATCCAGCGCATATCCGTAACCGGGAAGGCTTCGCCGCCGTACCATGCGGCTGCGGACACCTGATTTTTCAGAGCCGCAAAAGACAGCTCCGTACCGATACCCAGATACCGTGAAATGGAGGGCAGCATTCTGTGCTGCAGATAATCGTCGTCCACATCCCAGCCCATATAGGAATTGATACCCTTGTGCTTTCCCGTGGCGGAAACCTCAGTGATGGAGGTGAGCAGAATATGGCTCATTGCATCCACAAGGCCATCGCAGTTTTTATCGCACAGGCAGTAAACGATATTCCGCGGGCGATACGCCTGGCATTTTTTCACCAGCATATTCAGCCCGATCTGGGCCGTGGAGATCAGTTTCGAGGGCTCGATCACCACAACGAAATCCACATTGTTCAAAAATTCCTCGTTGGCGTCGTGCACCTTGATGTTCAGCAAATCGGAACGGG
>CAMVBR010000378.1 GCA_947165755.1 uncultured Clostridia bacterium | reverse complement strand
GCGGGGTGGCGTAAAGATATTTATCCTTGTCTTTATATTTATAACTCTGTAATATTTGTCACAAAACCTTCCTAAAAACAGATTTATATAATAGAAGGAGGTTTTTGGTAACTGTAATGTTGCTATGAGAAATGTAAAAAGGAGTTGTAAAGAGAATGAAAAAGCTTATCAAATGTACTTCCGTCGTTTTGGTGATTTTTTTAATCGCGCAGCTGCTGCCGTTTTCCGTGATCGCCGCAGAATATACGGAGGAAACCGCGCGTAAGGAATATCTTCAAGATACGCTTTCCGATTATTTATACGACCTGATCGACTCAAAAGACATTACCGAGGTTTTAACGCCGGAAACGGATGGGGAACCGGAAGAAGCCGCCGCGTCGGCTTTGAACTTAAAAACCGAAAACGGAGAAAACGTAACTTATCTTTTTTCGGAACCCATCGCCTTTTACGACGAAAACGGCGAACTGCAATACAAAGAGATCAATATTGAAGCGCAGCCCGACGCGGCGCTTTTACAGGAAGGCTACGCCTATGCAAACGGCACGAATGACTACCGTATCTCTTTTTCCGAAAACGCGTCTAAAGGATTAAAGATCGATGTTGATTCCGTGTCGTGGAAGCTCTCGCCGGTTTTGGAAGATGATACGTCTTTGGGCTATGTTGATTCCGAGCAAATCGACAACAAAGCTGTCGACGTGTTTGTGTATCCTCAGGCGTTCGGAAAAAGCACGGAGGCAAGATATTATCCGCAAATGAACGGAGTCAAGGAAGATATTATTCTTTCCGCTTTTGAGGGTAACAATGTGTTTTCCTTTTCTTTGCAAATTGAAAACGGTTACGCGGTGTTAAATGAAGATCATACGGTAAGCATTCATAACGCTGAAACCGGCGAGATCGCAGATACCTTTACCCCGCCGTATGCGTTCGACAGCCTTACGGAAGAGGACGGCGATTCCCCCGCGAAGCATTACGTTGACTGTGTATACGGTCTGCTTGAAACGTCGGCGGGTAACTATACTTTATCCGTTACCGTGCCGGAGGATTTTCTTGCCGCCGATACCACGGTATATCCCGTTGTGATCGACCCTACAACGTCTTCCGTTTACCAAAGCGTGGATACCCCCGTTTATTCCGGGTACCCCACGTCGTCGTTCGCCTCTTATCCGCAGAACTGTATCGGCAGGGCGTCTGATTACGGCTACGGCAGGGTACTTACAAAATTCACCGTTCCCGCCGCCATTCAGAACTACGCCACGATCTCTTCCGCTTATCTCTGGGTGAGGGAAACCACAGGCCGCACCACCACAACCTATGTGCGCCCGTATATGAATACGACCGCCTTTACCGCATCCACAACGTGGAATACCAAACCGAGCTATGATACCAACGTATCCATGCCAAGCAAAAATATCAACTCCGATTCGCAGGATGGCGGCCCTTCGGAATACTGGTATAAATTTGATATCAAAAACGCCGTAAAGGAATGGACGACCGGCACAACAAACAACGGCTTGACCTTCATCAGTGATGCGGAATCCAACGGCGAATACTACTGGCGGGCTTTTGCATCTGCCGAACACGGCACTTCATCTTATCACCCTTACGCCGTGATCACCTATACAAACGATACAACAAAACCTGTTATTTCTTCCGTAACCGGAAATCCGTCAAGCTGGACTACCGGCAGCGTAACGCTTACCGTAAACGCAACGGATAACGCCTCCGGCGTGGCGTATTACAGCTTTGATAACGGCGGCACATGGCAAACGGGCAAAACAAAAACGTTTTCATCCAATCAGACCGTTGTTGTTAAGGTGAAAGACCGTGCCGGTAATATTTCAAATGCAACAACCGTAAATATCTCCCGCATCATGAAGCGCCCCTACGCCTACGTTTCCGGCGATCTGCTTGAAATCGTGATGTATGAGGGCGCGGACGATATCCAACGGCTGGAATATAACCTGAACGGCGGCAGCTGGCAAACCTATACTGCGCCCGTTCGCATCGTATGCACCGGCGATACGCAGATCCAATACCGCGCGGTGTATTCCGATACAAGCTATTACAGCGGAACGGCGGTCACCATGCGCGCAAACGTCGGCGTGTATAAAACCCAGAAGGACGATTTGCGTAACGGCAGCTATATGCTGCCCTCCGGTTTTGTGCGGACGTATAACAGCAGCACAAAAGAATGGTTCTTCGCGTTTAACGCCAACATCCAAAGCCTTAACGGCGGCAAGGCGCTGAAATATACGGATTTTTACGGCAACGAAGCGCATTATCTCAGGGATGAGGAAGATACGGATCGCTATTATTCAAACGACGGTAATGAGATTTATTATAATCCCGGGGTAATGTCGATCAATAATACAAGCGTATACTTCACTCACATTATAAAATACAATAAAACAAATATCTACTTTGACAGCGCCGGCAAAATATGCGCTGTTGTTGACGGAAACCAAAAAGTGCGGTATAATTGGAGCAGCTCTTCTCTTGTGATTTCCGATAACCACGGCAGAAACTATACCGTGAATTTCAGCGGGACGAATCCCGCGGCTGTTACGGATTGCGAAAACCATACGGTAACGTATACATGGTCAAACGGAAAACCGACCGCCGTAAGCAATGCGCTGAATCAAACTGAAACATATACATACGATACAAGCGGCAGAATAACGCAGAACGGTACAGAAGCGATCTCCTACACAGCAGATGGCCGCACCGCACAAATCACAAAACAAACCGGCAGTTTTCTGAAGTATACGTATAACGATATCTATACCGATGGTGAAACGACCGGACGCGTTCAGATTTCAGACGGAAAAGGCTTATCTGTATATTACGCATACGCGGAACACTTTGAAACAGGCGTTGAATTATCATCTTCCGCGGACGGCGCTGAATACTATGGCAGCGCAGGCGCGGTTCCGTTGCAGAGCGCAGATATTTCCGGTTGCAGGCAAACCGCCGAAACGGTTGAGCGGCGGCAGCATATATCCCCTTCATCCATTCAG
>CAMVBR010000377.1 GCA_947165755.1 uncultured Clostridia bacterium | reverse complement strand
GCAGCGAAAACCGCTCGCTGGAGCCCACGTAGATCTCAAACAGCTCGCGCGGGATCTTCTGGTCTTCTACGATAAGTACGTTATACGCCATTTGGACACCCCCTTTTCATTCTTTATTATACAACGCGTTTTCCGGCGGCGCATCCGCCGCGCGGCTGATTTTTCAGCCGTTTTTCGGAAAAATAAGCGAAAGCGTAAAAGCCTTTCGCACCGCCGCCTCCACCCGCGCGCCCTGCCTTGCGGCAAGCAGCGAGAGGTTATTCAGTCCGCCCGCGAAGCGGATCTCCCCCGCGGGCAGAAGGCCGTCGTTCGTAAAGGCGCAAACGATTTCGGTTTCCGATTCCGTAAACGATATTTCCATTTGCTTTGCCCCCGCGTGCTTGGCGGCGTTGGCAAGCGCCTCCCCTGCGGCGGAGAAGAAAAGCCCCTGTTGCGCCTCCGTAAGCCCCGCGGGCAGCGGGCCCGAAAAAACGAGCCGGAGCTTCAGCGCGGCAGCCAGGTTTTCGATATCGCGCAGGGCGGCTTCGGCCGGGTTCGCGTCCGCGTCCATGCACAGCAGCAGGGCGTTTTGCTCCCACAGGGCGAAGAGGCGGTTTTCTTCTGCCGTATCGCCCGGCGTTACGGCAACGGTGGAGAGCATCAGGCGGTTCATTTCGTCGTGGATACGCGCCTTCGCCTGCAGGATCTCTTCGCGGCGGACGGTTTCGTCGATAAACAGCGCGTATTCCCGCAGCTCACGATTCAAGCGGGAAAGCGCCTCTTTTTCCGTTTGCAGGGTCTCGATGCCCACGTATTCCTCGGTGACGTCGGCGGCGATCAGCTCGTGCAGACGAGTCCTGCCAAGGGCGATGGTTCTGGCGGTAAAGCGCCACTTGCGCCCTTCCACGGTCTGTACGGTGCCCGCAGTTTTTCCGGCGAAATAGGCGCCGTCCAGCAGCCTTTCGCCCGTGAGCGCAACGGAAAGCCGGTGCATGCACACGTTGGAAAACAGCACACGGCCGTCGTCGTCGCAGCTGCACACGCCGCAGGGAATGGAATCGAGGCAGAGCTTGACAGCCTCGGGCGTTACGTTCCTTCGGCCGCGGCGGATCAGGGCGGTCAGCATGCCGAGCCCCGCCGCCGTGAGCAAGGAAAGGCACACGATCCACCACAAAAAGGGTACGCCCGCAGCAGCCCGGCTGACGGGGGCTGCGGCAGGGGTATTGCCGAAGAGATGCACGTCAAACAGCGCCTGCCACAGGAAATAGCTTCCCCCCAGCCCGAGCGCGCCGCCGACGGCGGAACCCGGGCGCTTCAGCAAAACGGCGCGCGCCCCGCCGAAGATGAAAAGAATACAAAGCAGCAGCGCCCAGAGGGAGAAAAAGGACCGGGCAAGCTCCGAAAGCTGCATAAGCGGGGTCATTCGCGCACCCCCTTTGCCGGCAGAAAGTGAATATACGTTACGTTATCCTCCCGTACGCAGTGCGCCGCCACGCCGGCGGCGGCAAGCATGGCGCGGGTTTCCTCGTCGGGCCCGGCGCGCAGATCCTCCAGCGTCAGCTTGCACAGGGTGCGTTCGGAAAGATTGATAAAGATCCCGCGCAGGCAATCCTCGTTTTGCAGCAGCAGCGTGCCGAAGGCCTCAAACACGGCCAGCGCAGCGGCGGCGTCCACGTCCCCGGCGGCGGTGCGCACGAGCTCCCCCGGCACCCCGGAGAAGTTGAGATACCGCAGCACCTCCGAAAATGAGACCGATAGCTCGCCGTAGGCGATACGCTCGTGTTCAAACGAGAGCAGCGTGAGATTGGCGTAGCGCTTGATAAAGGAGGCGAACAGCGTGATGCGCCTGCGGCAGCGCGCCCGGAAGGCGGGGTCTTCGCTCTCCCCCGCCGCCTTCGCCAGCGCGGAGATCCGCGCCGAATGCCGACGGGTGCGAAGGGCGATCCCGTCGTATACGGCGGTGCGCTGCGCGAGCTTCGCCTGTTTTTCTTTCAGCTCGTTCTGCCGCCGCACGAGCTCCGCTTCCTGCGCGAGATTTTCTTTGGCCTCCTCCAGCTCGCCGTTCAGCCGGTCCAGCGCGGAAACGTCGTCCTGCCAGAAGCCGAAGCCGCCGGGCAGAGCCATGCGGTGCAATACGGTATGCTCGTCGATCCGCGCCCCGTCCGGCAGGGCAAACTGCACCGGGGTGAGCGGCGCCGCCGAAACCGAACGGTAAACGGGGGTCCCGGCCCGGTCGGTGATCTGCGCCGAAATGGAGAGCACGCCGAACAGCTTCGCGTAGTTTTTGTTGGTGGGTATGAGCCCCAGCCCCATGCAGCATTCCAGCACCCCCGCCGCCATGGAGATCAGCGTTTCGGGGAACTCCACGAGATCGCTGCCCGCGGGACGGGGCATGGTTCCCGTGATCAGCAGCAGGCTGAGAAACCCGCCGACGGCAAAGGGGATCAGGGTGAGAAAGGCGTATTTTTTCGCGCTGCCGATGCGGCATTTGAGCACCAGCAGCAGCACCGACGCCACGTAGAGCGCCGCCTGCCACGCCGCAACAACGTAAAACAGCGGTCCGTAGGCATACTGCGTGTTCCAGTTTTCAAAGCCGGGCTGAAAGCGGAACGCCAGCGCGTGCAGGTCGTTGGTGAGCACCAGCCCGATGAGCAGCACGGTGAGTGCGGCCGCCGGGTACCATTTTTTGGGGACGTCCGCCGATTTTCCGGGGGATACCAGGAGCGCCGCGCCGAAGAAAAACAGCGGGAGCAGCAGCATGGGCACGTAATACAGGTACCACGTGTGCCGCGCGAGCACGTCCACCCCCGCGAAAACACTGTATTTCACCCCGCGCAGCAGCAGCAGAAAAAACGCCATCCACGAGAGCGCCTTCATCATGAACGGCAGCTTCCCCGCGCCGCTCACCCGGTGGGCGTAGTATAGGATAAGGCACACCGAGAGCGAGAGCAGGTACACGGTGGAAAGGTTGCGGGTGGGGAAAGCATCGGGGATCACGCCCGCGCAGGGCAGAATATTGACCGCCAGCAGCAGATAGA
>CAMVBR010000376.1 GCA_947165755.1 uncultured Clostridia bacterium | reverse complement strand
GTGAACCCCGGCACGGAAAACGAGGACGTGTATATTCTGGAATAAGCCGGAACCCACCGGCAAATGTGAAAAAGACCACGCGACGTGGTCTTTTTCGGTTTTGAAGGTTTGGTTGGAATTAAGAAATTGCAGTTTGTGGGGCTCGACGCCCCACAAACTGCACAGGCACCAGTCGCCAGACACCAGGCATCAGGCGCCGGGTACATAGCATTTCTGTTACAGGTCAACAAATCTCATCTTTCTGCAATGAATCTATGTCTCCCCTTTTATAATTTAAGGGCGAAGCCCTTCCTTATAAACTAGTGCCTGGTGCCTGGTGCCTTCCCCCCCTACAAACTGAAATTTGAAATAATTCCGACACTTTCCCCCTGCCGATTGTATTATAAGTGAAAGGAGGTCGAAGCAATGGCAAAATCTTTGTCGCGTACGGACAAAGAGATCGCTGACTTATACGAACGCCATAAAAATATGCTTTACCGTATCTGCTTTGCGTATATGAAGAACCCGGCGGATACCGAGGACGCGGTTGAAACCGTGTTTTACCGGCTGATCGTGGCTGCCCCGCGCTTTGAAAACGAAGCGCACGAAAAGGCGTGGCTGATCCGCACCGCGGTGAATATATGCAAAAACGAGCTGAAGGCATGGCGGCGAAAAACGGAAAATCTTGAGGATCACTTCGGGCTTTGCGGCGCGAAGGACGTGGAAACGGACGGCGTGCTCGACGCGGTGCTCGGCCTCCCCAATAAATACAAAACGGTGGTGTATCTCTATTATTACGAGGGGTACCGCACTCCCGAGATCGCCGCGATCCTCAAAAAACCGAAGTCAACGGTCCGGAATTATCTGCATGAGGCACGCGCGCTGCTTCGAGAAAGGTTAGGTGACGATTTCCTTGAAGAATAACAAACTGATACGTGCCTGGAGCGGCATCGGCCCCGACGCCGCGGCGGACGACCGCATGAAAACGGCGATCCTGGCCTGCAACCGCACCGGGCGGGCAGAAAAGGAGCTGCAAACCATGAAAAAGCAAAACAGAAAGAAAGTATTTATCCCTCTGGCGGCGTGCATGGCGCTGCTCATCGCCGTAGGCGTGTTCTTCGGCGCGGGCGGCCCCGGCGCGAAATATACCGCAACGCTGGAAAACGGCGACAAGATCACTTACACAAAGATGGCGGCGTCTTCGCAAAGCCTCGATTTCGGTTACAAATTCGGCGTTGCCACGCGGGACCTGACGGGGGAGGAGCTGCAGGCCCTTTCGCCGCAGCTCACCGCCGGCTTCGGCACCTTCCGCACGGATACGGGCGAATTGGTGCGGCTGGAGGGCAGCGCGGGAGAAGCGAAGATCGTTATGACGCTCCACGGCCTGTGCGTGACGGATACGGTCGTGGATGAATTCCCGGTGAAGAACGAGGTGGGCGGCGTTGAGGTGCTCTCCGGCTACTGCCGGGCGAACAACGGCGGCAAGCCGGTGGCGGTGTTCACGGCGCAGTTCCAATCGGGCGGCGTGATCGTTTACGCGGAGCAGGGCGCGCCCTTTGCCGAGGCGAAAACGGCATGCGAGGGGCTTTCGCAAACCGTTGCGGCGTTTATTGCCGGCGGCGAACCCGCGTTTTCTGCCGTGACCCTGTAAACAGAACAGCGTCGGCCCGCAGTTTCGGGCCGGACCCTGTAAATGGAACATCGGCGGCCCCATTTTCGGGCCGGACCCTGTAAATGGAACAACGGCGGCCCCATTTTCGCGCCGGACCCTGTAAATTGAACAACGGCGGTCCCTTGTTTTCGGGCCGCTCCCTGAAAGCCGAACAGCAAAACCCCGCCGCGGTCACCCCAACGGGAAGCCGCGGTTTTGTTCTTTGTAATAATGCGCCGTGCCGCGCTGACGGATACCGTGCTTTTCGTTTTTTTTGTTGCGGGAACGGGAGAAACGTGATATACTTTTTCGTAAGAAACGGAAGGCGTTTTGTTTACATACCCAAAGAAACGAGGAACGAAGCATGAATAAAAAAGCGATCCTGATTGCCGTGGCCGCGGTGGCGGTTTGCGGGGCCGTTGCGGCGGGGGCAGTCGCCCTGCGCGGCGCGGCTGCCAAAAAGAGCTTGGCCGAAAAGCTGGATTCGGCTCTGCTGCCCGCCGCGCCGCAAACAGCGGAAGAGGGCAGGGACTGCATCCATTTTCTGCCCACGGGCTCCTCGGATGCGATTTTGCTGGAGAGCGACGGGCATTTCGCCATGGTGGACGCGGGCGAGGATACCGATAACCCCCGCAATTTCCCGGGCTTGAACCTGCCCGGCTTCGAGCAGGAGGTGCTCGCCTACCTGAAGGCCCACGCGGCGGACGAAAACGGCAAGGTGCATCTCGATTTCGTGCTGGGCACCCACAGCCACTCCGACCATATCGGCGGCTTCGATACCGTGATTTCGGACCCGGACGTGACCGTGGACCGGGCGTACCTGAAGCGGTACGACGCCTCAAAGATCCGCGAAAACGAGGTCGTGGAGTGGGATAATCAGGAGGTATACGACCAGATGGTGCAGGCCCTGAACGCCCGGGGCGTGCCGATCGTATCGGAGCTGAGCGACGAGCCCTTCGCCTTCGGCAGCCTTACCCTCACGCTGTTCAACACCGTTGACCCCGAGAATAAGAAAAAGGTGGGCGAAAACGACCAGAGCGTGGGGCTCCTGATCGAGAAAAACGGCACGCGGGTGTTCCTCACCGGCGATCTTGATAATTACAACGGCGACGAGAGCCGCCTTGCGCCTGCCATCGGCAGGGTGGACCTGCTGAAGGTGGGCCACCACAGCTACGGCGGCTCGAGCTCGCCCAAATTCATCCGCACCCTTTCCCCGAAGGCGTGCGTGATCACCAACAACTTTGAGAGCATGGACCGCAACACCCTCGCCCGCATCGAGCGGATCTGCAGCCCCGCCTTTTACGTGACCGGCAAGGAAAGCGGCGTGCTTGCCGTGCTCGGCGACGGCGGCGAGATCGCCTATTACGGACAGCTCCAAAAATAAGCG
>CAMVBR010000375.1 GCA_947165755.1 uncultured Clostridia bacterium | reverse complement strand
CCTACGCCGAAACAAAATATACAGACGCCGAATTTGAGGAAAGAAGAAAGCAATATACCCACGCGCAGCCGTTTACCAAGGAATCGCTGTTTTACCGGGAGATTTTTGAGCAGTATTACCCCGGGCAGGCTGAGATGGTCGCCGGCTTCTGGATGCCCAACAAATCGTGGGCGGGCTGCAACGTCAGCGACCCGTCGGCGCGGGTGCTTTCCAACTACGGCGACAGCGGAAAATAAGTGCGGACCGGAAACGGGAGGTTCCCGCTTCCGGTAATTACGGTCAGCGACAGGATAAATAAATGAGTATTCACGAAGAATGCGGCGTATTCGGCGTGTTTTCCAAAACGCCGATTCCCGCTGCTCAGTATTGTTATTACGGGCTATATGCTCTGCAGCACCGCGGGCAGGAAAGCTGCGGGATCGTTGTCAACGACGACGGACTGTTTTTTCCCTACAAAGAGTTGGGGCTTGTGGGGGAAGCGTTCACAAAAGAACGGCTCGCCTCTCTGCCGCAGGGGACCATGGCCGTGGCGCACACGCGTTACGGTACTACCGGCGGCACGAATCGGGCGAACTGTCAGCCCATCGTAGTCAATCATCAGAAAGGCCGCATGGCGTTGGCGCACAACGGTAATCTGTCCAACGCGGCGGCTTTGCGAAACGATCTGGAATTGTCCGGCGCGATTTTTCACAGCACAAGCGATACGGAGACCATTGCGTATATCATCACAAAAGAACGCCTCGGCGCTCCGTCTATAGAAGAAGCGGTCAGCCGCGCGATGGATCAGCTCGAGGGAGCATATTCACTTGTGATCATGTCCCCGCAAAAGCTTATCTGCGTGCGGGACCCACACGGCTTCCGCCCGCTGTGTTTCGGACAAACGCCGAAAGGTTCCTTTGTCGTCGCCTCGGAAAGCTGTGCGATTTCCGCCGTCGGAGCCACCCTGATCCGGGACGTGGAGCCGGGCGAGATTCTGATTTTCAGCAAAACCGGGGTCGTCTCCCTTCGGGAGCACTGCGGCACAAAAGAACGTAAACTCTGTATTTTTGAATATATTTACTTTGCCCGGCCGGATTCCGTGATCGATTCGGTCTCTGTGCAGCAGGCAAGGCTCCGCGCGGGAGAGATTCTTGCGCAGAGATATCCGGTGCAGGCGGATATCGTTTTAGGCGTGCCCGATTCCGGGCTCGACGCCGCCGTCGGGTACAGCCGGATATCCTCAATCCCCTATGGAATCGGGCTGATCAAAAATAAATATATCGGCAGAACCTTTATTTCTCCTGACAACCGAACGGATCAGGTCAGGATCAAGCTTTCCGCGATCCGCCATACGGTGGAAAACAAGCGCGTGGTGCTGATCGACGATTCCATCGTGCGCGGAACGACGCTGAAAAGCATCGTTTCTCTTATCCGCGAGGCAGGCGCAAAGGAAATTCACGTCAGGGTTGCCGCGCCGCCGTTTTTGCATCCCTGTTATTACGGCACGGATATTGATTCGGAAAAACATCTGATCGCGAACAGCCACACCGTTTCGGAGATCAGAACGATGCTGGGTGCGGATTCCCTTGGTTATTTCCCATTGGAACGTCTTTCCGAATTGACGAATACCGGTTATTGCGACGCTTGCTTTTCGGGGAGGTATCCCACGGCAATTCAAGCTGATACACGAAAGAACCGTTTTGAACGGCGGCTCTCGGATTCGGAGCAATGAGGTTTGGAGGCCATGAAACAACTCAAAAACAGAAAAATAATATTGCCGGACGGGCAGACGTTCTTCGGAACGTCCTTCGGTGCTGAGGAAGAAACGATTCTGGAGCTTGTTTTCAATACGTCCATGGCGGGGTATCAGGAGATCCTGTCCGATCCGTCCTACACCGATCAGGCGGTGGTGATGACCTATCCGCTGATTGGCAACTACGGCATGGCGGCGGAGGACTATGAATCCGACGTGCCATCGATCGGCGCGCTGATCGTGCGGGACTATAACGACCAGCCCTCCCATTACCGCAGCGTGGAAACGCTGGGCGACGTCATGCGCCGCTTCGGCATTGTCGGGATTTCCGGCGTGGACACAAGGAAGCTCAATCGTTCCATCCGAGATCACGGCAGCCGTCCGGCGCTGCTTACCGCCGCCGATACCCCCTTGGAAGAAGGTCTTGCCCGCCTTGCGGCGTTTTCGCCGCCGACAGACGCAGTGGCCCGCGCTGGCTGCAAAACGATATATTACGCAGGAAGCAATACTGCGGAATTACACGTCGTCGCCGTGGACTGCGGCATGAAGAAAAATATTCTTCGATCCCTTGTCGGAAGGGGCTGCCGGATAACGGTCGTGCCGTGGAATACAACCGCTGAAGACATCCTCGCGCTGAAGCCCGACGGGGTGTTCCTCTCCAACGGTCCCGGCGATCCCACGGACGTGCCGGAGACGGTCCGCACCGTTCAGGCGCTGCTGGGAAAGGCGCCAATATTCGGTATCTGTCTCGGTCACCAGATCCTGTCGCTGGCCTACGGCGCAAAGACCTACAAGCTGAAATTCGGTCACCGGGGCGGCAACCATCCGGTGAAAAACCTGCGAACCGGAAAAATCGAGATCACCTCCCAGAACCACTCCTACGCCGTGGACGCGGACAGCCTTTCCGCCACGCCGCTTTGTGTGACGCATATCAATCTGCTGGACTCCACCGTGGAGGGCGTGGCCTGCGGGCGTGACAGAGCGATGGGCGTTCAGTATCACCCTGAGAGCGCCCCCGGCCCGCAGGACAGCGCCTACCTGTTTGACGACTTTATTCGCCTGATGAAAGAAGGGAACTGACATGCCGAAAAGAACGGATATCCATAAAATTCTGGTCATCGGCTCCGGCCCCATCGTCATCGGGCAGGCGGCGGAGTTCGACTACGCCGGCACCCAGGCCTGCCTCGCCCTGAAAGAGGAGGGGTATGAAGTGGTGCTCAGCAACTCCAACCCTGCTACCATTATGACGGATACCGCCATGGCGGACAAGGTCTATATGGAGCCGCTGACGCTGGAAT
>CAMVBR010000374.1 GCA_947165755.1 uncultured Clostridia bacterium | reverse complement strand
CCCGTCAGCCTGAGGCCGCAAGCAAGATCCAAACCATTCTTCTGCTGGGCTGCGCCCTTGCGGAATCCACCGCCATTTACGCGTTCGTTGTTTCGCTGATCATGGCCACAGGCGGCTGAGAAATAAAAACAGAAAAGGGGTGAGATTTATGGGAGAAATCCTTTCAAAGGATATGCTTGCCGATCTCATAATCAATATTATCAATATTCTGATTCTGTTTTTCGTTTCCAAAGCGCTTCTTTACAAGCCCGTAAAGAAGTACCTTGATCAGCGCCGCGAAAACCAGGCCAACGCCGTGGAAGAAGCCGAGCGCCGGAAGGCGGAGGCGGAAGCCGAAAAACAGAAATATACCGGCCTGATGGCGGATACCGCCGCCATCCGTACCGGCGCCATGCGCGAGGCCACCGAAAAGGCGAACGCCAAGGCGGAGCAGATCCTTGCCGCCGCCAACGCCGAGGCGGAAGAGATCCTCAAAAACAGCCGCGCCGCCGCTAAGCGCGAGAGCGATAAGCTGATTGCGGATTCCAAAGAACAGCTCGGCGCCCTTGCCGTGGAGCTTTCCGGCAAGATCCTCGCCCGCGAGGTGACGGACGCGGATAATATCCGCATCATCAACAGCTTTTTCGGCGAATAAACGGGTGACCGATATGAGAGTATGCAGGATCACCGTTCCCCCTGTGATGACGGAAGACACCTACCGTATGCTGTGCGAAAAAGCCCGTAAAAAATTCGGCGCGGACCTCACGTTTGAGCGCGTTGTGGACGACCGCGTGATCGCCGGGTTCATTCTGGAAACAGACGACGGCATGGTGTACGATCTTTCCGTCGGCACGCAGCTGGAACTGCTGAAAAAGAAAATGGTATATGAGGAGGACGCCATATGAACGAATCCATCAGCGCCTTCCTGAAAAAACAGTTGCAGGAATACAGTTTTGCCCCGGTAACCTACCGCAAGGGTACGGTTTCGCGTTCCGCGGACGGGGTTGTTACCGTGGCCAATCTGCCCGGACGTCGCTACGGCGAGCTGCTGGAGTTTGAAGGCGGCGTTTTCGGCATGGCCATGGACCTGTACGAAGATAACGTGGGCGCGGTATTGTTCGATACCGCCGAATCCGTGCGCGCCGGCGACAGCGTAAAGGGCACCGATCAGGTGCTGGAAGTGCCGGTGGGTGAAAACCTGCTGGGCCGCGTTGTGGACGCCATCGGCCGCCCGCTGGACGGCAAGCCCCTGATCGCGCAGGCGTATTATCCGGTGGAGCGCCCCGCGCCCGCCATCATAGAGCGCCGCCCGGTGGATACGCCGCTGCAAACCGGCATTCTCGCCATCGACAGTATGATCCCCATCGGCCGCGGCCAGCGGGAGCTGATCATCGGCGACCGGCAGACCGGCAAAACCACCATCGCGCTGGACAGCATCATCAACCAGAAAGAGACCGGCGTGCTCTGCATTTACTGCGCCATCGGCCAGAAGGCCAGCACCGTGGCGGGCGTGATCGAAACCCTTACCGCCGCCGGGGCCATGGAATATACCGTGGTGGTGAACGCCGGGGCCTCCGACAGCCCCGCCATGCAGTATCTTGCGCCCTACGCCGCCGCCTCCATTGCGGAATATTTTGAAGAACGGGGCAAAGACGTGCTCGTGGTGTACGACGACCTTTCAAAGCACGCCGTGGCCTACCGTATGATGAGCCTTCTGCTGCTCCGCCCGCCGGGAAGAGAGGCTTACCCCGGCGATATCTTCTATCTGCACTCCCGCCTGTTGGAGCGCAGCGCCTGCCTTTCCAAAGCGAAGGGCGGCGGCAGCATTACCGCCATGCCCATTGTGGAAACCATGGCGGGCAATATCTCCGCCTATATCCCCACCAACGTGATTTCCATTACGGACGGGCAGATCTTTCTGGAGAGCGGCCTGTTTCTTTCGGGTGTGCGCCCGGCGGTGAACACCGGCCTTTCCGTCTCCCGTGTGGGCCGCGCCGCCCAGTACCCCGCCATGAAGGCCTATTCCGGTACGCTGCGCATAGAGCTTTCACAATACCGCGAGGCCGAGATCTTCACCCGCTTCGGCAGCGATCCCGATCCCGTTACCGCCAAGCTGCTCAAACGCGGCGATACGCTGATCAACCTGCTCAAGCAGGATAAATCCTCGCCCTACAGCCTGTTTAACGAAATCTGCGTGCTGATCGCCCATCAGGAGGGCGTGTTTATGGATCTTTCCGCCGGGGACGTGAAAACGCATCTGAAGGCGTTTCTGGCGCATATGAACCGCGCCTGTACCGATATTGCCAACGCGGTCAACCAGACCGGCAAGATCACCGACGAGCAGAAAAACGACCTTGCCAGCGCGGCGGACGCCTTTGAAGCCGGAGCAGCCCTATGAGCAGCACATATAATGATATCAAACAGCGTTTGTCAAGTGTGCGCGAGACCCGGCAGATGACCAACGCCATGTATCTGCTCTCTGCCGCGCGGCTGAAAAAAGCCATGCGCAGTATGGATTATACGCTGGATTATAACGAGAGCCTGCGCCGCACCATGACGGATATCCTCGCCAAAACGGAGGATAACCACCTGCATAATATCTACCTTGAGCGTTCGCCCAAGGGCCACCCCCTGATCATGTGCGTGATGGGGGATAAAGGCCTTTGCGGCGGCTATAACAACGACGTGGCCCAGCTCACCCTGCACGTGCTCCAAAAGGTAAACGACGATGCTGACGTGTTCTGCTTCGGCCGCCTTGCCTACGATTTTCTGCGCGGCAAGGGGATCCGCCCCAAAGAGGTGTTCCCCGGGTCCTCCATGCATCCGGAGTTTTCGATGGCGGAGGAGATCTCGAACCGGCTGGTGGAAAAATACCTTACGGATGAATATAACGAGGTGTTCATCATCTATACCCCCTTCTCCCGCAAGGGCAAGCTGAAGCCCGTCTGCTTCCGTCTGCTGCCCCTGTTCGGCGAGGATTTTACCGATCTGGGAGAAACGCCCCCCGTGGATCTGATCTACGAGCCGGACCCGAAATCGGTATTCCCCCATAT
>CAMVBR010000373.1 GCA_947165755.1 uncultured Clostridia bacterium | reverse complement strand
TATTCCGCGTGGATGCTGAGCGACGGCGCGCCGACGCTGAAAGCGTATCTCTCCCTTGACGCCGAAACACGGGAGACGGTGTACAAGTATATTGCCGATTCGTTCTGGGATTACAGAATCGGTTACGATATGACGCATTTTTTTCTGAAAACGGACGGAAAACAGAGGAAATACCATCTATCCCACACGTTGCCGGAATATGATCCGCTTGTTCCGCTGCACGAAGCGGATCCCTGCGAATTCGCGTGGGGTGAGCCGGATTACGATATTGTTTACGCCGACGAGCCGTTTGTGATCCATCGCCATTCCCCCAACGTATTCTTTATCACCGGCCATACACCGACGCACCTGATCGACCCCGCGTTTTTCGGGAAGATCTGGCAGGGCAACAACCATATTGCCATCGACTGCGCCGCCGCCTGGGGCGGCCGCCTCGGCTGCCTGTGCCTTGAGACAATGGAGGAATACTACGCATAACGGAGGGAAAATGAAATGAAGCAATACGAAGTGTGCGCATCCACCGGCTTTTCCGCATTGGACGCGCTGCTCGGCGGCGGGCTGCGGCGGGGGGAGCTGAGCTGCGTTGCCGGGAGCGATCCGGCGGCGCAAACGCGGATTTTGTGTGAGATCGCGGCTGCTTTCGCACGGCAAACCGAAGAGAACGTGCTGCTCACCACGGTTGCGGGCGCCGAGGCGGAAGGCGAGCGAAAAGCGGCGGCGATCCGGCGGCTGCTTGCGCAGGCAACGGGGTGGAAGGAGGAAGCGCTCTCCCGGCGATTCTCCGTCCATTGCCCCACGGCGAACGATACGGACCGGATACGAAGCCTTCTGCGCGCGGACGATACGATCGGGTTGGTATTGATCGACCGTTCGGAATGGCTGGACGCAGACGGCAGATGCGGCGACCTGACCTTGGCCGATTGCATGTGGTGCGACGTTTGCGACCGCAGCGTTCCCCCATTTTGCGTGCCGGACGTGCTTAAAAGGACGGCGCGGACGTACGCCGTGCCGATCATCGCGGCGCAGCGGGTCCCGCAGCCGGGCACCTGCTCTTTTTACGAGCTCGGTATCTCGCCAGAGTTCGATCACGTTGCGTTTCTGCGTGAAACCGGCGGTAGTTTGGCGTTCCTTCCGCCGCAGGGCGATCCCCTGCACATGAGCGGCGCGCTTGCGGCGGCGTATCACGTTTGGCGGCGATCCGGAACGCTTGCGGAAAAGCACGCCGCGTGGCGGGAGATCGTTGAAACCGTGCCGGACGAGGCAATCCCCTTTGCAAATTGGAAAGCCCCGCGGGAGAGCGTACACGCCTTTCTGCGGGACTATATGGCACTGGAGGACCGCCTGCTGCGGGAATTCTATGATGCAGACGGGCAGATCGCCTATAATTATTACGATCCGAATTTTGAGCTATTGGTGGATAACCGCGAGATCTATTACAAACTGAACGCCTGCCTCGACGACGCGCTGGCAGCGTTGGAGGATTCGGAGGGCTATCAGGTGTGGCTTTACCGCATCGATCTCAAAAACGGCCTGCGCACGCGGGCGCTGTTTGACGAGCGCCACGAGCCGCTGGAGGTGAAGCCCGAATACCCGCTCTTTATCACCGAAGAGGAGATCCTTTGGGATTCCTTTGTAACACTGAACCGCCGGTTTGAAGATGAAACGGAACTGCTCTCTTCGGAGGACGATGCGCGGTTCCCGCCGGAAGAAAATCTGCAGTTCTGAATAAGATAATCTGCAGTTCTGAATGATTGCGCTTGATATTTCTCCCGTTTTCGTGTATAGTGATTATATACAAAAAAAGGAGGGACCCCTCGTGAAAAGAAACAAAACAGTGATCGGCATTCTTGTAATTGCGCTTGCGCTGCTGTTGGCGCTCCCGGGCTGCGGCTCCCGCCCGGCGGAGGAAGGAACGCTGCCGCAGGAGATTGCGGTCAAAGACCTTGCGATCCTCCACGAGCCGGAATTCGGCGGCGTGTATATCAAAATGACCATCGAGGACTTCAACGCGCAGGGCTTTGCCTATGGCGACAGTGTGACGGTGGCGTTTTCCAACGGCTATACGCTGGAAGGGCTCCCCTACTATAACGGCTACTACACGCAAAACGGCCATCCCCTGCTCATCGCTTACCCAGGGTACGACTACGTAAAGGCCGCCATCAACAACGGCGACGACCTCTGGGAGGTGGCAGGGCTCTCCGAAACAGATACCGCAACCGTAACGCTGGAAACGCGCGGGGCCTTTGCCGATATCCAATCCGCCCGGGATATCCACTACACCGACGAGCGCGCGGACTACCCCACCGACGCGGTATTCGCCAATTTCCGCAGCGTGCGCGCGGGCCGCATTCTGCCCGATACGCTCTACCGCGCCGCATCCCCCTGCGATAACCAGCATAAGCGCGCAACCTACGTGAGCGCCCTTTCCGAAGATGCGGGTATAAAGTATATCGTGGACCTTGCCGATACCGAGGAGAAGATCGAGGGCTATATCGCCGCCGAGGGCTTCGCCTGCGACTATTTCCTCTCCCTCTACCACGCGGACGCCGTGATCCCGCTGGCGCTGAATATGAACTTCAGCTCCGAGGCCTTTGCGCAGAAGATCGTGCGGGGGCTTACCGCCATGGCGGAGCACGAGGGCCCCTACCTTGTGCACTGCACCGAGGGCAAGGACCGCACGGGCTTCGTATGCATGCTGCTCGAGGCGCTCTGCGGGGCCACCTATGAGGAGATCGTGAACGACTACATGATCACCTACGATAATTATTATAAGATCAACCCCGCCGCAGACAACGCCCGCTATACCGTGATCGTGGAAAACGTGCTGGATCCGATGATCCGCAGTATGCTGGGCGACGAAGCCGCTGACCTCACCGCCGCCGACCTTGCCGACGGCGCAGCAAAATTCCTGCTGAACGCCGGTATGCCGCAGAAAACGATCGACGCGCTTGCGGCACGGCTGTGCGGGTGAGACAGAAAACTGGGGCGTTTGAGATTCATATTGCAGTTTGTCGCGCCGGAGGCGCGACAGCGAT
>CAMVBR010000372.1 GCA_947165755.1 uncultured Clostridia bacterium | reverse complement strand
TGAGACCATAATGAATCAGTTTATTATACTATATTATTCGGGAACGGTCAAGGGGGAAGATTATGCCGCACAGAGTGCGGCAGCCGTTCGCCGTTCGCCGTTCGCCGTTCGCGTTTGATTTTTCGGCAAAGCCGCCGCCGGAATTCCTCATTTCTCATTCCTCATTCCTCATTTCTCATTCCTCATTTCTCATTCCTCATTTCTCATTTCAGAAACGCTCGCCCCGCCTTATTACAGAAAAATAATACTTTACCTTTATTAAAATTTGTGTTATTATAGTATATTGGAGGCGAATATCCGATGAACGACATGATAAAAGCTGCGCTGGCAAGCTGCGGGTCTCACGCAGAGATCCGCCGCCAGACCACCGTGAAACGGCGGGTGGGCGTGCTGAGCGGCAGCCTTGTAACCAATATATCCACAAAAAGCGCCGGGGCCTGCGCCCGGGTATACAGAAACGGCGTTTGGGGCTTTGCCAGCATCGGCGGCGCGCCCGACGACGGCATCGGCGCGATCTTGCGCTCCGCCGACGAAAACGCCCTGCTGCTGGATTCCCGCCGCCCCAAAAACAAGGGGCCCCTTTCCTGCCCCGCGCCCGCGCGCTTTGAAGCGCCCGCGCCCTTCAAAGAGACCCGGCAGAAGGATATGATCGACTTTGCCATGGCGCTGGATTCCTATATCGGCAAAACCTACCCGGGGCTTACCTCGCGCAGCGTGGGGATCACCGCCAACTGCATGGAGAAGGAGCTGTATACCTCCGGCGGCGGGTTCGCGCACCAGCTTTTCCCCCGCGCCTACGTGATCGTTGCCCTCTCCACCGAGGCCGCGGACGGCGAGAACATAGAGCTTTTCGACGTGTTCGGCGGCGGCGAAGGGTATTTTGAAGACTACTACCGCGACCCGGCGGCGCTGTATGAAAAAATCGACAGGCTCTACGCCGAGCTGACGGCCAAGCGCGAGGGCGTGTTCCCCGAGGCGGGCGAGCAGACCTGCATCATCGACGCGGCCATTTCGGGCATGGTGGCGCACGAGGCCGTGGGCCACACCGCAGAGGCCGATCTGGTGCTGGCGGGCAGCGTTGCCGCCGGTGCCATCGGCAAAACCGTGGCCTCTCCCCTTGTGAGCCTTACCGACTTCGCCCACACCGCCTTCGGTGAAAAAGCCCCGCTGCCCGTATGGGTGGACGACGAGGGCACCGTGTGCGAGGACGCCGCCATCATCAAAAACGGCGTGCTCACCGGCTACATGAACAATTTAGAGAGCGCGCAGTATTTCGGCGTGAAGCCCTGCGGCAACGCCCGCGCCTACGCCTTTTCGGACGAGCCTTTGGTGCGCATGCGCAACACCGCCATCCACCCGGGCAAGGATAAGCTTGCGGATATGATCGCCTCGGTGGACCGGGGCTATTACCTCACCAAAACCCAGAACGGGCAGGCGGATACCACCGGCGAATTCATGTTCGGCGTCACCATGGGCTACGAGATCGTGAACGGCAAACTGGGCCGGGCGCTGCGGGACACCACCATTTCGGGGGTGGCCTTCGATATGCTGAAAACCGTGGATATGCTTTCGGATACCGTTACGTGGGATTTTGCCGGCTACTGCGGCAAAAAGCAGCCGATGCCCGTGGCCATGGGCGGCCCGGCGCTGCGCTGCAAGGTGAATATCGGCGGCAGATAAGGAGAACGGTATGGAAAAACTCAAAAATACGGCGCGTTACGCGCTGGAGCAGCTCCGCCTCGCCGGCGCCGATCAGGCGGAGGCAAGCGTTTCCGAGGGCCGCGTGGAGGAATTCAACGTGGACGCGGGCGAATTTTCGCTGATCCGCAGCGTGTTCACCGCCTCGGTATCGCTGAAGGCGATCAAGGATCAAAAAAAGGGCTCCTTCGCCGTGAATACGCTGGAGGAAAGCGAGATCGCCGCCGCGGCGGCGGACTGCGTGGCGGCGGCCGAAAGCGGCGCCGTGGACCCGGCGGTTTGCATCGCCGAAAAGGAAGAAAACATGGATTTCAGAGACGGCGCTCTCACCTGCGACAAAGAGGCCTTCTTTGATTCCGTTATAAAATTCACCGAGGACGTGGCAAGGGAGTTCCCGCAGATCATGCTGGAACAGCTCATTGCCGAGTATTCCTACGGCAAACACGTATTGGCCAATTCCAACGGCGTGCTGTTTTCGGAAGAGGACGGCTCCTACGGCGTGAGCGTGATGTATTCCGCCCACGACGGCGAAAAGACCACCTCCTTCAACTCCTTCGATCTCGAAACGCTGGACCCGGGCGCGGACCTGCTTTCGCTGGGCATGGCCAGAACGATGTTCCGCCGCGCCGTGGCGGAGCTGGACGCCGCCCCCTTCACCGGCAAGTTCGTGGGCACGGCGGTGCTCTCGCCCTACTGCCTTACGGACCTGATCGCGGTGATCACCGGCGCGTTCTGCGGAGATTACGCCCTGATCGAGGGCACCACCCCGTGGAAAAACAGCCTCGGAAAGCAGGTGGCGGGCGAATGCTTTACGCTGAAGGTGATCCCGAACGACCCGCGTGTGATCTGCGGAGAAAAAATTACCGTTGACGGCTACCGCGCCGAAGATTATACTGTGATCGAAAACGGCGTGCTGAAAAGCTACTGCCTTTCGGAATACGGCGCGCGCCGCACCGGCCTTGCCCGCGCCCCCAGCTCCAGCGGCTGCGTGGAGGTCACCCCCGGCGAAAAAACGCTGGCGGAGATCGTGGCCGGCATCGACCGGGGCATTCTGGTTTGCCGCTTTTCGGGCGGCGAGCCCGCCTCCAACGGCGATTTTTCGGGCGTGGCCAAAAACAGCTTTCTGATCGAAAACGGAAAGCTCGGCCGGCCCCTCGCCGAAACCATGATCAGCGGCAATTTCGCCGATATGCTCATGCGCGTGGAGGGGATCAGCAAGGAAGCGCTCGTGGACGGCAGCGGCGTGCTGCCCTACGCGGCCTTCGGAAACGTAACGGTTTCCGGCAAAAACGAAATTACCTCATACGGAGAAGAATAAATATATGTTAAAGCAAATCAAACT
>CAMVBR010000371.1 GCA_947165755.1 uncultured Clostridia bacterium | reverse complement strand
ACAATGTATTTCGGCTTCAGAAACGTAAACTTCTTGCTGATCTCGGCCACTTCCTGCCCGTTGATCTCCACAAAGAATTTGGGCATCAGCGAAAAGGCCTTCTGGCGCACAAAGGCCGCCTCGTTGCCGAGCGCGTCGGTAATGTGCAGCTTCTTTCCCACCGAAATGATCTGCCCCTCCACAAAGTATTTCTCGTTGCCGAATTCATCCGTTACCGTGGCCTTGTCCTTCCATGTAAATACCTTTTGCTTCATGTATAAACGCATTTTGTTTGTGCTCCTTTACGGTTGTTTTGTAAAACAGATTATAGCAAAAAGACCGGTGTTTGTCTATAGCAAACAGATTTCAAAATTGTCTATAGCAAACGGATTTCAAAATGCTGTTGAAAAAAAAGGGGATATATGATAAAATCATTTTATATTTTGCAAAGGCGGTTTTTTCCATGGGAAAGGTTTACGATAATTACGTCCGGTCCTACTGTCTCGATCCGGAAAAGGATAAGGAATTTTTCGATCTGATGCGGGACCTCTATTTTTCCGAGGAGGTGCAGGGCTTAAAGGTCTATCCCCAGCACAGCTCCATCAACCGGCTCGATCATATCACCAGCGTTACCTACACCAGCTACTGCTGGGCAAAGCAGCGCGGTCTGGACGTGCGCGCCACGGTGCGCGGCGCGATCCTGCACGATCTGTTTTATTACGATTGGCACGATAAAGCCCGCTGGCACCGGCCCCACGGCTATAAGCATCCCCGTTTTGCGCTTGAAAACGCAAAGGTGCTCAATAAGCAGATCACGCCGAAGGAAGAAAACATCATCCTGCGGCATATGTTCCCCCTTACGGTGGTCCCGCCGAAATACAAAGAGGGGTGGGTGGTGTCGCTCTGCGATAAATACTGCGCCACGCAGGAGCTGCTGATCGCGGATCACGCGCGTTTCCGCAGCCGCTTTGAGGCGGCAAAAAAACGTTTGGGGGCGTTGGGCGATGGGCGTTAAGATCCTGAACTATGTGCTGATGTTCTTTTTGTTCAGCATGGTGGGCTGGACGGTGGAATCCACTTACCGCTCTTTGGGCGAAACCTTCCGCGCCCGCAAAACCACCAAAGAAAAAAAGATTATCAATTCAGGCTTTCTGAACGGCCCTCTGTGCCCCATTTACGGCACGGGCGCGCTGGTGTTTGAGGTGCTTCTCACCCCGTTCAAAAACCACTGGTGGGCCGTGATTTTGCTTGGCATGGTGTTTGCCGATATCGTGGAATACGTTACCAGCGTGCTGATGGAAAAGCTCTTTCACGCCCGCTGGTGGGATTACAGCAATGAGTTCATGAACCTGCACGGGCGCATCTGCCTGAAGCACACCATCTATTGGGCGGTGTTTTCGGTGATCTACGTGTATGCCATCGGCCCGATCTATTATTACATGATCGATTTTATCCCGCAAACCGTGCGCTATATCATGATCGGCGTGATTTTTTCCGTGTTCTTTGTGGATCTGTTCTTTACCGTGCGCGCCGCTTTGGGCGTACAGAAGATCATCACCAAAACCGAGTCCCTTCGCACCAGCGTGATGCTGGCGGGCGAATACGTAAAGGCTGCGGCGGAGAATCTGAAGGGCAGCACCCTTGCCAAATACGATGAATTCCGCGATACGGTGGCCTCCACGCCCGAGCGGTTCGAGGAGTGTCGCGCGGAGATGGGCCGCCAGATCCGGAACGCCCGCGCCCAGCTGGAGGATATCGAGGGCAAAGAAAAAAGCAAAAATTATTCTTCCCGCGTGCAGAGGTTCTTCCGCATTTCCCCAAGCATCTCCGGCAAGCTGGACAGAACCGTGAAAGAACTGGAAGAACGCTGGGAAGAATTCAAAAAGAAATACGGAGGCAGTGATAAAGATGGCGAATAAACCCCGTCCGGCAAAGGATTTTGCCAAAGAAATGATAAACAGCATGGAGCCTTCCATGACGTGGAACGGCGCCGAAGATCCCGCCGTATGGCAGAAAGCCGCAAGAGAAAAGCTGGCTGCGCTTGTGGGGATGGATCGGTTTGAACCCTGCCCCCTGAACGTGCAGGTGGAATACGAGCGTCCCTTTGGCGGGAACACCGAAACCCGCTTTACCTTTGAAAGCGAAGCGGGCTGGGTCGTGCCCTGCGTATCTCTTACGCCGAAAACCGCCCCCAAGGGCGTTATGATCTGCCTGCAGGGCCACTCCACCGGCATGCACAATTCTCTGGGCATAAAGCTTTACGAGGGCGACGAAAAGGCGGAAGCCGGCGACCGCGGCTTTGCGCTGCAGGCGGCGGAGCGGGGCTATATCGCCGTGGCCGTGGAGCAGCGCGCTTTCGGCGAGTGCGGCGGCACCCCGCGGCCGGATTGCTATCACGCCGCCATGCTGAGCCTGATGGCCGGCCGCACCCTGATCGGGCAGCGGGTGTGGGACGTGAAACGCGTGATCGAAGTTATGAAAACGTTTTTCGGGTATCAGGATCTGCCTTTTTACTGCATGGGCAATTCCGGCGGCGGCACCGCCACGGTATATGCGGCCGCGCTGCTTCCGGAGCTGGACGGCGCCATGCCCAGCTGCAGCGTGTGCACGTGGAAACGCTCCATCGCCTATACCTACCACTGCGCCTGCAACTATGTGCCCGGTATCGCCCGGTATTTTGATATGGGCGATATCGCCGCTCTGATCGCCCCCCGCCCCTACGTGCAGGTGAACGGCAAAGAGGACGATATCTTTCTGATCGACGGCGCGTTGGACGCCTACGCCGTTGCCGAGCGGTTCTATACCGCCCTCGGCGCAAAAGAAAACTGCGCCTTTGTGCAGGGCGATGAGGGCCACCGTTTCTACGCCGCCCTCGCCTGGCCGGTATTTGAGGATATCGTAAGCCGGGATTGATCCTTCCTGCGGCGCAGAGGGAGATAAAAAATGAAACAAAAAGAAGCGCGAAGGTCGATAAAATATCCGATCGACGACCGTTGGAAGAATAAAAACGGAACCGAGATCCATTTCGGCCTCATCGCCCTGATCTCAATCTTATTGCCGCCCCT
>CAMVBR010000370.1 GCA_947165755.1 uncultured Clostridia bacterium | reverse complement strand
TATATTTCAAGGAATCTGACGTTAGTCAAACGACGGTTCTCATACGCCTTTTTCGGAAAAGGACAAGAGAAATTCAAATAGATCCTTGAAACAGATGCCGGCCGAATGTATTTCGTCAGTATCTCAGCGCCGCATTTGATAAATACAACGTTGTCGATCCCCTCCTGCTCCGCAAGAGAACAAGCGCCGCAAAGAACGTTGGGATTCACCTCTATCGCAATGAAATTTGTATTCGGATTCCTCTTTGCAAGTTCACAGATGAACCTCCCTTTTCCGCAGCCGATCTCCATTTGCAGCGGATGATCATTATGAAAGATCTCGGCAAAATCAAAATACGATTTTTCCTGTACCTCAAGCCGATAATCTCTCGTTACCGGAGGCACCGTGATCAGATTCGAGCAGGCCGCGATCTTTTCTTCCAAATGTTTTTTTCTTCGCATTCTCATATCAATTCACCGTCAATTCTGAAAAATAGGCTTTTATTTCGGATTCCGTCGCCTGAAAACGTCCCTGGATCACGTCGAATCGACCTCCGCCGCTCCCGTTCAGCGCAGAAACGATCGTTTTTGTAAAGCAGTTTACGTTTACAGACGCGGAAGTGATTGCAAAGTAATAACCTTTACGATCGTCGCCGGAAATTACAACGCATAACCCGCCGCATACCTCCTTCAGGCTGACGGCCGCAGTCTTCAGCGTTTCCGGATCGAACTTTTCAAAGCAGAAAACACGGTTGCCTGTTGTTTGAGATTCATTTTTTTTCACATAAGCGATCAGAGCATCCGTTCTTTGCTGCAGCTGCCATCTGAGGTCTTTTTCTTTCTGAAGCTGTCTTTCCACCGCAGCGTCCGTTTCTCCGTGTTTTGAGGCCAACAGGTCGGCGATACGCAGCGTATGCGCATGCTTCATTACGTAATCCCGATAAGCCGTAATACCGCAGATCAGCGTAAGACGCACCCCTCCACGGTGTGAAACTGCGGTCAGGATCTTTATTATACCAACCTCGCCCGTACGCGCTACGTGTACTGCACAGCAGGCGCATTGATCATATCCCCGAATGGTTACGATCCTCGGGTGCTCCAGATCATCGATCTTGCTTCTGAAAGAGATCGAATTAAGCTCCGAATCCGCCGGATACCATGAAACGACTTCCGCATTCCCGTAAACGCATTCATTGGCGGATAATTCAAGGTCGTCCAACTGTTCCTTAGATAGGCGGCGATCGAAATCGACCGTCATAACCGTATCATCCATGTGAAAACCGACGTTATTCACACAGAACATCGCGTGCGCGATTCCCGACACTATATGTTCACCCGTATGCGCCTGCATGCGTGCAAACCTCTTTTGAAAATCCACTGCGCAGCGAACTGTGCCGGTTACGTCTATATTGCCAGGGTCTTTCACTATGTGATAGATGATTCCCTGCTCGATCTGCGTATCGATTACGGAAACGTCTCCGATTCTGCCCGAATCTCCGGGCTGTCCGCCGCCTTCGGGAAAAAATGCGGTTTTATCAAGAACAATAGCCGTATTTCCGCGAAAGGTTTCCAACCGAAGGATCCGTGCGTCGAATTCATGCAGATAGCCGTCGGCATAATAGAGTTTTTCCGTCATTTACAGAACCTCGAATTCGGTGACGATCGGCTCGGAAACGTTTTTCCAGAATCCTCTTGCAAATAGTTTTGCTTCAAAACGGCCGCGAAATTCAAAATCAAGTTCAATACAGACCTGCTCCGGCATATCATATACATAATACGACGAAGGAACAGTGACCTGTTTCACAACGTGCCCGTCGTTTTCAGCGCGGATCACCAACGTGTAGCTGTCGGGGCGCTCAGGTTTGGATTCGGCTTGATCGAACGTGATTTTGAGTTTATGATCCGAATAACACACATCAAAGGCCGTATTACGGTCAAAAACAGGCTTTAGAGCAGTTTTGTATCTCTCCTCGGTATAAATAAAGGTTTCAGGATCCCAGGGCTTTTCAACCTGATATCCGTCGTTGAAGAACCGGCCGCTCAAAATATCAAACGGTTTCACGGTCACACTGTGATCGTCATGCACCTCCACGATCAGAAACTGGGCGCACAGATCTCTGTCCGGCGGCACCGTACCGTAGAGGAAATCGAATTCATCCAGTTCAAAATAAGAAAGCGATCCGCAGCCGAAGGAAGTAAAGTATTTCTGATGAACGCTTCTCGGATCGTTGATCGGCGCATGTGAATGACCGGAAAAATCTATGATCTGCGGATAATCCATCAGTATTGGTATAATATCGTCCTCTCCCCAAGCGATACTGCCGTATACGGTATCCGTAAGATGCGGATGCTGGAAGAAGAAGATCGGCTTGAAAGGATCGTCAGCAGCGGCTGCTTTCAGCTGCTCCCGAATCCACGCTTTTTTCTCATCAAAAAGGCGGCAGCCGCGTTCTGTGGATACGCTTATAAAATGATAACCGCCTATGACCTTATGCAGATCGGGAGCCTGAGAAAAAATATCGTGAAGGCGTCGGATGGCGCCTTCCTCTTTATCGGGACTGAAGAACTCATGGCTGGCCAGCATAAGCGTAATATCCGTTTCCGGCAGTACGTTTTCATCCGCATATTTCTTAAAGAGACGCATTTCCCCTTCGCTGCCGCAGTTGGCAAAATCCCCCACAACGTAGAGCGCGTCGATCTTCTTATACGCCTGTGTTGCGGCGTAGTCGTACGCCATCCGCATACCGGCCTTAAACCGTTCCGGCTCCGTTGCCGTGTCAACCTTAAAATGCAGGTCGCTCATTGCTATAAATCTGAGTACTGTTTTCATTTTGACCTCCTGATAAAGAAAATGGAGCACGCCTTAGCGTGCTCCGATTGGAGCGGATGACGAGGCTCGAACTCGCTACCTCCACCTTGGCAAGGTGGCGCTCTACCAGATGAGCTACATCCGCATAAAATGGTGCCTTCGGTCGGAATCGAACCAACGACACGAGGATTTTCAGTCCTCTGCTCTACCAACTGAGCTACAAAGGCAAAGTATGGCGACCCGGAACGGGCTCGAACCGTCGACCTCTAGCGTGACAGGCTAGCGTT
>CAMVBR010000369.1 GCA_947165755.1 uncultured Clostridia bacterium | reverse complement strand
GTTTAAAGGGGAGTAGCTTAAGGACGGCGATCCCGCCCAAGCTGACTGTCAACAACCGGCGACCCGCCTGGCAGCCAGCCCTTGCCTTTTTTGGAAGCAAGACCTTTGACCGCAGAAACGCCGGTCAGGGGTCCTTTTTCATATTTCACCGATTTTATTGGAACAAAACGAAAGGAAGAACGCCAATGAAATTTTATTTGGAATCCGCCGAGGCCGTACTGAATGAAGTAAAGAGCACGGATAACGGCCTTACCTCGGCCGAAGCGGAAAAACGACTGGCAGCCAACGGCAAAAACAAGCTGAAGGAAGCCGAAAAAGACAGCCTGTTCAAGAAGATCATTTCGGCGCTGGCAGACCCCATGATCATCATGCTGCTGGTGGCAGCCCTGATCCAGGCCGTGGTGGCCGTGATCAATTCCAAGGGCAAATTTGAGCTTTCCGAGTTTGCGGACGTGCTCATCATTCTCGTTGTGGTAATTATCAACACCATTATGAGCCTTGTGCAGGAAAGCAAGGCCGAAGCCGCCATGGAAGCGCTCATGCAGATGACGGCAGCCACCTCCCACGTGATCCGCGACGGCAAGATCATGACCGTAAAAAGCGAAGATCTTGTGGTGGGCGACGTGATCGTGCTCGAGGCCGGCGACGCCGTGCCCGCGGACTGCCGCATTCTGGAGAGCTTCTCCATGAAGGTGGAAGAGGCCGCCCTCACCGGCGAAAGCGTGCCCGTCACCAAGATGATCGAGACCCTGATGCTCAAGAAGGGCAATGACGACGTAACGCTCGGCGACCGCAAAAATATGCTGTATTCCGGCTCCACCGTGGTATACGGCCGCGGCAAGGCCGTTGTGACCGGCACCGGCATGGATACCGAAATGGGTAAGATCGCAAACGCTCTTGCGCAGGCCGAGGACGAGCAAACGCCCCTGCAGATCAAAATGGCGGAGCTTTCCAAGTTCCTCACCAAGCTCGTGATCGGCATCAGCGTGCTGGTGTTTGTGGTTGGCCTTGTGGAATCCATGCTTACCAGCGGCAGCGGCTTTGAGTGGGCGCACTTCGGCAACGCGGCCCTTTCCACCTTTATTACGGCGATCGCGCTGGCCGTGGCCGCCATCCCCGAAGGCCTGCCCGCCGTGGTGACCATCATCCTTTCCATCGGCGTAACGGCCATGAGCAAGCGGCAGGCGCTCATCCGCAAGCTGACCGCCGTGGAAACACTGGGCTGCACCCAGATCATCTGCTCCGATAAAACCGGTACCCTGACGCAGAACAAGATGACCGTGGTAGACCACTACGGCGACGATGAAAAGCTGCTTGCCACCGGCATGGCGCTGTGCTCCGACGCGAAGCTGGACGAGACCGGCTCCGCCGTGGGCGAGCCCACCGAGGCCGCGCTGGTGAACTACGCCAACAAGCTGGAGCTGCCCAAGTGGAGCCTGGAGGAGCGCTCTCCCCGTATCGGCGAAGCGCCCTTCGATTCCGGCCGTAAGATGATGAGCACCGTGCACCGCGCCCCCAACGGCATCGTTCAGTATACCAAGGGCGCGCCGGATGAGATCTTAAAGCGCTGCACCTACGCGCTGGTAGGCGGCAAGACCGTGCCCATGACGGACGAACTGAAAGCGAATATTCTCACTGCAAACAAGGCCATGGCCGATAAAGCCCTGCGCGTGCTGGCGCTCTCCATGCGTCTTTACGCCGCCGAGCCCGCGGATTATGAAGCCGCGAATCTGGAAAAGGATCTGGTGTTCGTAGGCCTCACCGGCATGATCGACCCCGTCCGCCCCGAAGTAAAGGCCGCAATCGAAGAGTGCCGCGGCGCGGGCATCGTGCCGATCATGATCACCGGCGACCACAAGGATACCGCCGTGGCCATCGGCAAGGAGCTGGGCATCATTTCGGATGCCTCGCAGGCCATTATGGGCGCCGAGCTGGATAAATTCAGCGATGAAGAGCTCAGAGACGAGGTTGTGAAATATTCCGTTTACGCCCGCGTGCAGCCCGAGCACAAGACCCGCATCGTAAAGGCGTGGAAGGCCCGCGGTATGGTGACCGCCATGACCGGCGACGGCGTGAACGACGCGCCCAGCATCAAGGCCGCCGATATCGGCATCGGCATGGGCATCACCGGCACCGACGTGACCAAGGGCGCCGCCGACATGGTGCTGGCAGACGATAACTTTGCCACCATCGTGAACGCGGTGGAGGAAGGCCGTAAGATCTACGATAACGTATGTAAGGTATTGCAGTTCCAGCTCTCCACCAACATGAGCGAGGTCATCATCATGTTCGTGGCCTCCATTCTCAACTTCACCATTCTCTCCCCCGTACATCTGCTGTGGGTGAACATGGTCACCGACTCCCTGCCCGGGCTTGCGCTGGGTATGGAAAAGGCCGAGGGCGACCTGATGCGCCGCAAGCCCCGCGCCACCACCGACGGTATCTTCTCCGGCGGCGCCGGCTTCGATATGGTATGGCAGGGCGTATACCTTGCTCTGATCGAGATCGTTGCTTACGTGATCGGCTTCTTTGAGCAGAACCAGCTCTCCTTCTCGCAGCTCGGCGAGGGCCTCAAGATGATCTGGGGCGCAAACGAAGCCGCAAACAACGCCTGCATGGAAGGTATATTCATGGCGTTCCTGGCCGTGAACTTCGGCGAGATCTTCTGCGCCATCAATATGCGCTCCCGCAAGGGCTCCCTGTTCAGTAAGAGTATGTTCAAAAACTTCAACTGGTGGCTGCTTGGCGCCTTCGCGGTGACCACTGCGCTTACCATGCTTCCCATTCTGATCGTCCCGCTGCGCGACGTATTCTTCCAGGTAGCGGAAGGCGGCGGCGTACAGTTTGAATTCCAGTGGAACGACGTGCTGATCTCGCTGTGCCTGGCTCTCTCCACCGTACCGGTGTTTGAGATCGGCAAAGCCATTCACAGAGCGATCGATAAGAAAAAGGCGAAATAAAACAGATTTCCCTCCGGCGAAAACCGGGGGGATTTTCAAATTTCAGTTTAGCGCTGCGCGCTAAACTGAAATTTGAGGTAAGAAGTAAGAGTGAATAGTGAAGAAGAAAGGGGCCT
>CAMVBR010000368.1 GCA_947165755.1 uncultured Clostridia bacterium | reverse complement strand
CCGTGGCGGGCGTGCTGCTCTGCTCCTCTTATCCCACGCTGGTGCCTACCACCGGTTCCATGCCCGGCATCAAGGCGTTTACCGCCGCGGTGTTTGGCGGCATCGGCTCCATCCCCGGCGCGTTCCTCGGCGGATTGCTGCTGGGCGTGATCGAATCCTTCGCAAAGGCGTATATCTCCACGCAGCTGGCCAACACCATCGTGTTCGCCGTGCTCATCGTGGTGCTGCTCGTGCGCCCCGCGGGGCTCCTCGGGAAGTACGTTCCCGAGAAAGTGTAAGGAGGGGCTGTGATGAAAAAACAGAACGCAGTCGCCGCCGGAGCTTCCGCGCTGAAGAACAGAAGAAAAATCGAAAAAACGCAGATCGCGAACTATATGTCCTACGCGGTCGTTACGGCGGCCTTCCTGATCGTTACCTTTATGAGTCAGGGCGGCCTGCTCAATAAAAAAATGCAGGGCCTTTTAGTGCCCGTTTGCTGCTACATCGTAATGGCGCTTTCGCTGAACCTTACCGTGGGCGTCATGGGCGAATTAAGCCTCGGCCACGCGGGCTTTATGAGCCTTGGCGCGTTTACCGGCGTGGTGGTATCGCAAAGCCTTGCCGGCGCCATTCCCAATACCGCGCTGCGCCTTGCCGTTTCCATGGTGTGCGGCGCCGCCGTTGCCGCCGTGGCGGGCTTCCTGATCGGCCTGCCGGTGCTGCGCCTGCGGGGCGACTACCTTGCCATCGTAACGCTGGCCTTCGGCGAGATCATCGCCGATATCATCAACTGCCTCATCGTGGGGCACGACGCCAACGGCCTTCATATCGTATTCAATTTCAAGGGCGATAAATCCGTGGCGGATCTGGGGCTGGACCCCGATTCCGGCGTGGCCATCATCAAGGGCGCGCAGGGCGCGGTGGGCACCAAAACCATCGCCTCCTTCACCGCGGGCTTTATTCTGATCGTGATCACCCTGTTTCTCGTGCTCAACTTCATTCGCAGCCGTACCGGCCGCGCCGTGCTCGCCATCCGCGATAACCGCATTGCGGCGGAATCCATGGGCCTGAACGTGATGAAGTATAAAATGATCGCCTTCGTGATCTCCACCACCCTCGCCGGGGCGGCGGGCGCGCTCTACGGCCTGAATTTTACGGGCATTTCCGCCACCAAGTTCAACTTCAATACCTCCATTCTCGTGCTGGTGTTCGTGGTGCTCGGCGGCCTCGGCAATATGCTCGGTTCCATTATTGCGGCCACGGTGCTGTATATCCTGCCCGAGGCGCTGCGCGGCTTTGCCGATTACCGCATGCTCATCTACGCGGTGGTGCTCATCATCGTTATGCTCACCACCAATAACCCGAAGGTGAAGAACCTGTTCTTAAAGATTCTTCCCAAGCGGAAGCAGAAGGAGGGCGCGCAATGAAAACGTTTGAAAAAGGCAATATGGTGGCCGTGCCCAGCAACGCCATCGTGCCGGAGCGCGACGCGGGCAAAATGCCCGTGCTGGAGTGCATCCACCTGGGCATCGAGTTCGGCGGCCTGAAGGCCGTGGACGATTTCAACCTTACCGTGGGCAAAACCGAGATCGCCGGTCTCATCGGCCCCAACGGCGCGGGCAAAACCACGGTGTTCAACCTGCTCACCAAGGTGTATACCCCCACCCACGGCACCATTATGCTCAACGGGCAAGATACCACGGGCAAATCCACGGTGCAGATCAATAAAATGGGCGTCGCCCGCACCTTCCAGAATATCCGCCTGTTTACGGATATGACGGTGGAGGATAACGTGCGCGTGGGGCTGCATAATCAGGTGAAATACCCCACGGTATCGGGCATGCTGCGGCTGCCGCCCTTCTGGAAGAAAGAAAAAGAGTTCCACGAGCGGGCCATGGACCTGCTTGGCATTTTCGGCATGCAGGATATGGCAAACGTGAAGGCGGGCAACCTGCCCTACGGCGCGCAGCGGCGGCTCGAGATCGTGCGCGCGCTGGCCACCGACCCCAAGCTTTTGCTGCTGGATGAGCCCGCCGCGGGCATGAACCCCAACGAAACGGCGGAGCTGATGGAAAATATAGTGAAGATCCGCGATGAGTTCCAGATCGCCGTGATGCTGATCGAGCACGATATGAAGCTGGTGATGGGTATATGCGAGGGCATCTGCGTGCTCAACTTCGGCCGCGTGATCGCCAAGGGCACGGCGGAGCAGATCCAGTCGAACCCCGAGGTCATCAAGGCGTATCTGGGCAACAACAGTATGGAGGGATAAGCCATGGCAATGCTTGAAGTGAACAACATCAACGTGTATTACGGCTCCATCCACGCCATCAAGGATATCAGCTTTGAGGTGAACGCGGGTGAGATCGTGACCCTGATCGGCGCCAACGGCGCGGGCAAGAGCACCACGCTGCAAACCGTATCGGGTCTGCTGCGGTCCAAAACCGGCAGCATCACCTTTCAGGGTAAGCCTCTGCACGGCGTGCCCGCCCACAAGGTGGTTTCCATGGGCATCGCCCACGTGCCCGAGGGCAGACGCATCTTTCAGCAGATGACGGTGGAAGAAAACATCGAAATGGGCGCCTATACCCGCCCCGGCAGCGAATACGCCGATAGCGTGGAAAACGTGTTCAACCATTTCCCCCGGCTGAAGGAGCGCCGCAAGCAGATCGCGGGCACCCTTTCGGGTGGCGAGCAGCAGATGCTCGCCATGGGCCGCGCCATGATGAGCAAGCCGCAGCTTCTGATGCTGGACGAGCCCAGCATGGGCCTTTCCCCGATCCTTGTGGACGAGATCTTTGAGATCATCAAGGCCTTCCATGAGAGCGGCACCACCATTCTGCTGGTGGAGCAGAACGCAAATAAGTCTTTGGCCATTTCCGACCGGGCTTACGTGCTCGAAAACGGCCGTATCATCCTCACCGGCACCGGCAAGGAGCTGATGGCCAGCGAGGAGATCAAAAAGGCGTATCTGGGCGGTTGACCCGATTTCCCGGTTCCCCGGTTCCGAAAGGAGCCGGGGATTTTTATGTAAATTGGAATTTATCGCTCGATGCGATAAATTCCAAAGATGAAAGAAAAAAGATGAAAGATGAAAGAAGGAAGGGCTTCGCC
>CAMVBR010000367.1 GCA_947165755.1 uncultured Clostridia bacterium | reverse complement strand
AAATCGTCGGGCAGGTTTTCCACCGGCGCAACGAAGAGGGTATCGCTCTGCACGTCGGGCGCGGTTTTGCCGCCGCAGCCCGCAAGCGCCGGCAGCAAACAGAGAACAGCGGTGAGAAGGGAGATCATTTTTTTCATGGTAAGCTCCTTATATGGGTTAATTAAAATATAGTCCGTAGGATAGGCAATAGGCAATAGGCAATAGACCTGTACCGGGCAAATCGCAAAACAAAGCTTATGCCAACACACGAACACGCCTCTGTTCTCATTTTACAAAAAAATGCTTCATTCGAGCATACAAACTTCGTATTTCGTTTTTTGATGGGTCGAGTCTATTGCCTATTGCCTAATGCCTATTGCCTTTGCTCGAAAAAACTGATATTTGAACCAAATCTATTTATTCCAAATCCAGAAAAACTGCCGCGAGCTCTGCGGCGGCGTTATCCACGGCGTTGTCGTTGGCGGCATAATGGGCGGAACGGGCGCCGAAAAAGAGATAGAAATTCTCTGGCTTTCCATCCTCGTTCAGGTAGGTGATATAGGATGCGGCGCTCCCCTGCCCGGACACGGCGCTGTACACCAAAATACCGGCCGCGCCGTTTTCAAGCAGCATTGCCCCCTCGGGCGGGTCCGCCACGGGGGCGAAGGAATCCCGCCAGCCCGCAGCACGGCTTTCGGGCACGATGAAAATATCCGCACCGGAAAGGGCCTGATCGTCGAAAAAGGCGTAGGAAAAGGCGTGCGCCTTCACCATGCGGATATTCTCGGGCAGGTTTTCTTCCAGCTTTGCGGCCAGCGCCGTTTCGCGCACCGCAGAGGCGTCGATATACACCGTGATCTTATGCGCCGGGACGGTATCGGTTTTCAGCGTGAACAGCCAGCCCCAAAGCATGGTGGAGAGCACCAGAAACGTGAGAAAGACGAGGATCTGCCCGCCGATTTTTTTGATCACTCGCATGGCGTTTCCTCCCCCGGCAGCACCGCCGTGATATAGCCCGAGGAGACCCGCAGCACGCCGCTCTCCCCCGCCTTCGCCAGCGCGCGGGCGTTTTTTTCGTAGATGAAGAAGCGCCGCGTATCGGTTCCGCTCGTTACCGTAACGCGCCTTACCGCCGCCCCGCCCGGGATGCGTTCCCCTTTTTCTGCCACGGTGAGGCCGCCCGTATAGGGCACGGCTTCGGCCTCCCCCGCCAGCACAGCGTTGAAATGAGAGATCGCCCGCTTCGCCGGAACCACCGCGTTCAGATACAGCAATATCACCGCAGCCCCCGCGCAGGCGTTCACCGCGTATGCCGTGAGCTCGTTTTTTTCGGCGTTCAGCGTGCCCGCGGTAAAGAGCAGCCAAAGGCACGCCGCCAGCCCCGCAAGGGCGACGGCGCAGGTGAGGATCGTAAAAACAAGACGCCTGCGCCTGAGGCGCCTGAGCGCACTGTCCGTGTAAAAATATAACGTATTCATATTATTAATGTATCATATTTGCCGCGTTAATGTCAACAGTTTGCATCGCGGATACAGGCATTCCTGATTCCTCATTCTTCGTTCTTCTTTTTTCTTTCTTCATTCTTCATTCTTCATTCTTCATTCTTCATTCCCCTCCCCCACCTCCCTCTTGATTTTCCCGTGCGTCGGATATAAAATAGAAGCAGAAACCAAACGGAGGGAACGACCATGAAACGAATCATAAGCGTTATTCTCGCAGCGGCGCTGCTCGGCTGCGCCCTGACCGGCTGCGCCCCGAAGCAGCCCCAATCCGGGCCCGAGCCCGGCGCGGAGCTTGCGCTCACCCAGACGCGGTATTCCGACTATGAAACCGACGACAACAACCGGGTGTTTTACGAGATCTTCGTGGGCTCGTTCTCGGATGCGGACGGCGACGGCGTGGGCGACCTGAAGGGGATCCTGAACCGCCTCGATTACCTGAACGACGGCGATCCGGCCTCCGGCAAAAGCCTCGGCGTGGAAGGGCTGTGGCTCACGCCCATTTTCAAATCGCCCTCTTACCATAAATACGACGTAACGGATTACTATACCGTAGACCCCGCCTTCGGCACCGAAGAGGACCTGACCGCCCTGCTGAACGCCTGCCACGCGCGCAACGTGAAGGTGATCCTCGACCTGGTGCTGAACCACACAGGGCGGATGAACGCCTGGTTCACGGCGTTCTGCGCGGCGCACAAAACCGGCGACACGGCGGACCCCTACTACGATTTTTACACCTGGCGGGGGGAGGACGACCCCAACCCGGCGGGGCGGACCTTCCGGCAAATCCCGGGGGCGAAGGACCTGTACGAATGCAACTTCTCGGGCGATATGCCGGAGCTGAACTTTGATAACGAAGCCGTGCGCAAGGCCGTGCTGGACGTGGCGAAGCACTATCTGGATCTGGGCGTGGACGGCTTCCGCTTTGACGCGGCAAAGTATATCTATTTCGGCGACCACGCCGCGAGCGAGGCCTTCTGGGCGTGGTATATGGACGAGCTGCGCGCCTATAAGCCCGATATTTACACTGTGGCCGAGGTGTGGGACCCGGACGGCGTGACCGATATCTACACCCCCGCTGTGGACTGCTTCAACTTTACCCTATCGCAGCCCAGCGGCCTGATCGCCGATACCGCCAAGGCCGGCAACGTGGATACCTACGTGAACTACGTGGATAAATACCTGAAGAAGATCGGTTCCCTGCGGGAGGACGCGGCGTTCCATCCCTTCATCACCAACCACGATATGGACCGCGCCGCAGGCTTTCTTACGCCGGAGAGCGGGCAGATGCAGATCGCGGCCAACCTGTATATTTTGGGCCCCGGCTCCCCCATGCTCTACTACGGCGAAGAGCTGGGCATGCGGGGCTCGCGCGGCGGCGCGAACACGGACGCCAACCGCAGGCTTGCCATGCTGTGGGGCGACGGCGACACGGTCAAGGACCCCACCGGCGCCACCTACGACCCGGAAAACCAGCCAAACCAGACCGCCGTGGAGCAGATGGCGGATACAATGAGCCTTTACAGCTACTATAAAAATCCGATTCAGATTCGCCTGAACAACCCCGAGATCGCCCGGGGCGAATACAAGCCCCTCTCGGTGCCCGCCGACAAGGCCGGGGGGC
>CAMVBR010000366.1 GCA_947165755.1 uncultured Clostridia bacterium | reverse complement strand
ATTTAGCTTGCCGTAGGCAAATTTAGCTGTGCGAAGCACAATTTAGCTGTCGCGCTTTCAGCGCGACAAACTGAAATTTGCCCCCTTCTTTGTCAAATCCACCAAACGCCCGCCCTGCTTTTCATGCAATATAATAAAAAAACGGAAATAATTTGAAAACGGCGGGCGGGGTTGGTATAATAGAAAGGAACGGCCCTTTGGCCGCGAGGGAAAGGAGAACCACGGATATGATCGATAACAAAACCATTGTATTGACCGGCGCCTCCAGCGGCATCGGGCTTGAGGTGCTGCGGCTGCTTGTGAAGGGCCGCGGCAACAAAATATTGGCGGTATCGCGCCACGCGGAGCAGCTTTTGGCCACCTTCGCCGATAACGTGATCCCCTTCAACATGGATATCAGCTCCGCAGAAGGGGTGGACGCGGTCTTCGAGAAGGCGAACGAGGTGTTCGGCGGCAAAAAGATCGATATTTTCTACGCCAACGCGGGCTTCCCCTATTACGAGGAATTCAACTACGTGGATTGGGACCGGGTGAAGGTGATGTTCGATACCAACACCCTTTCGCCCATCTACACCTACGCTAAATACCTGAACCACCTGCACGGCCGCCCCGGCACGCTGGCCATTACGGTGAGCGCCATCGGGCAGATGGCCATGCCCGGCTACGCCATTTATTCCGCCAGCAAGTTCGGTTTGCAGGGCTTTCAGCAGGCCATAAGGCTCGAAAAGCCGAAAAACATGCAGATCACCTGCCTTTACCCGGTGGCCACCGATACCAATTTCTTCCGCGTGGCGAACCCCGTGCCCTTCGAGAAGCCCTTCCCGGTGCAGCAGCCCGAGGTGGTGGCGCGCAAAATGGTAGAGGGCATCGAAAGCGGCAAAAAGTTCGTATCGCCCAGCCCGCTGTTCGCCCTTTCCAAGGTGCTCATGGGCGTTTGCCCGCCGGTGCGCACCGTTTACTGGGGGCTGGAGACCGCCAAGCTGAACCGCTTTAAGGAAAAACTGAAGGGGATGAAGAAATAATGTACGATATGATGTTTTCCCCCATGAACATCGGCACGATGACGGTGAAAAACCGCATCGTGATGAACGCCGCCGAGTTCAGCCTGGGCCAAACGGACGGCACCCCCACCGAGCGCATGATCCGCTATTACGAGGACCGCGCCAAGGGCGGCGTGGGGCTGATCATCCCCGGCATCTGCCGCGTGAACGATATGGGCGCCACCAGCACCTTTACGCAGCTCAGCATGGCGCAGGATTGGCATATTGAGCCCATGCGCGCCATGGCGGACCGCATCCACGCGGCGGGGGCGAAGCTGTGCATCCAGCTGCACCATCCGGGGCGGCAGGGCTACGCCAGCGCCATCAACAGCCTGCCGGTGGTGATCCCGATTCAAAGAAAATTCCCGGGGGTGATGGACCTGATGTTCAAGGCCACCCCCGCCTTAATGGCGCTGGAGCAGAAAAAGCTGTGCCAGAGCGTGCAGTCCCCCTCCGGCGGCGAGCTGAGCGCCCACGGCGCCACCCGCATCCACGCCATGAGCCACCGCGCCGTGCAAAAGCTGCGCGACGATTTCATTGCCGCCGCCCTGCGCTGCAAAAAAGCGGGCGTGGACGCGGTAGAGCTGCACGGCACCCACGGCTACATCATCCAGCAGTTTTTGAGCCCCAACACCAACCGCCGCACCGATGAATACGGCGGCAGCTTCGAGAACCGCCTGCGCTTTCTCGCCGAGATCGTGGAGGGCATCCGCCGGGAATGCGGGGCCGATTTCCCGCTGATCGTGCGCCTCACCGTGGACGAGATGTACGACCGCATCGGCATGCCCGGCAAGGGCTACGGGCTGGAAGAGGGCAAAAAGATCGCCAAGCGGCTCGAGGAGCTGGGCGTGGACGCCATCGACGTTTCCTGCGCCTGCTACGACGCCTATAACTATTGGCTGGAGCCCACCTCCTTTGAACCCGGCTGGCGGGCGTATCTGGCCAAGGCCGTAAAAGAAACGGTAAATATCCCCGTGATCGCCGCCAACTTCATCCGATCCCCCGAACAGGCGGAACGGCAGCTCGAAGAGGGGTATCAGGATTTCGTGGGCAGCGCCCGCAATTTTATCTGCGACCCCGAATGGGCGAACAAGGCCGCCGCCGGTAAGCCCGAGAGCATCCGCCGCTGCATCGGCTGCCTGCACTGCATCAAGAGCTTTATTGCCAACGCCACCGTGGGCAAGCCCGGCGAATGCGCCCTGAACGTGAGCGTGGGGCACGAAAAGGAATACGCCGAGATCCCCGCCGTGGGCAAGGGCAAAACGGTATTGGTGGTGGGCGCTGGCCCCGCGGGGCTTTCCGCCGCCATCACGCTGGCAAAACGCGGCTATACCGTGGCGGTGCTCGAAAAAGAGGCCGTGCCCGGCGGGCAGGTGAACGTGGCCGCCGCAGGCCCCCATAAGGATAAGCTGCACTGGTGCATAGAGGACCTCGTTTACGAGGCGAAGGCCCTCGGCGTTGCCTTTGAATACGGGGTGGAGGCCACCGCCGACGCGCTGGCTGCGCGCGCCCCCTACGCCGTGGTGGTGGCCGCGGGCGGCACGCCCCTGAGGCCCCGCTCCATTCCCGGCATTGCCCAGCCCCACGTTTACACCGCTCCCGAGATCTTGACGGGCAAGGTAAAGCTCACCGGCAAAAGGGTGGCCGTGATCGGCAGCGGGCTGACCGGGCTTGAAACCACCGAAGCATTAAACGAAGCGGGCAACCAAGTGACCGTGGTGGAAATGGCGGACGCCATCGCCCCCGGCGCGTGGTTCCAGTTTGTGGATGATTCCATGAGCCGCATCAAGCCCTACGGCACCGCATTTATGCTCAACACCGCGCTTTGCGCCATCGCCGACGACCACATCACCGTGATGGATATGAAGAAAAAGCGCCGCGCCTTTCTCCCGGAGGACGCCGTTGTGCTCGCCATGGGCGTAAGGCCCAACAACGCGCTGGTGAGCGCGCTGGAGGAAAAGGGCGTGCGCGCCGTTGCGGTGGGCGACGCGAACAAGAGCGGCACCATCGGCCACGCCGTACACGACGCCTTTGAAAAAGCCGTGAATCTGTGGTGAACAAATCGGA
>CAMVBR010000365.1 GCA_947165755.1 uncultured Clostridia bacterium | reverse complement strand
ACGCCGGTTTCAATGATCGTTGTACAAACGAGGATCTGGATCTCGCCTTCGAGTAAGCGCTTCCATACATCGGAAAGCTCGTCTTCCTTCATTTTGCCGTGCCCGATGCAAACCACGGCGTCCGGAAAGAGTTCCTGCAATTCTGCGGCTTTTTCCTGAATGTCGGAAACCCGGTTATGCAGATAATATACCTGTCCGCCGCGCCGCAGCTCCTTTTCGATCGCCTGCGCGATCAGGCCCATATCCTGCTCGATCACGTAGGTCTGCACGGGATATCGATCCATGGGCGCCTCTTCGATCACGGAAAGATCGCGGATGCCCATCATGGCAAAATTCAGGGTGCGGGGGATCGGGGTGGCGGAAAGCGTAAGCACGTCCACGTTAGGGAATTTTTCTTTCAGTTTTTCTTTCTGCTCCACGCCGAAACGCTGTTCCTCGTCAACGATCAGCAGCCCGAGATCCCTGAATGCAACGTCTTTGGAGATCATGCGGTGCGTTCCCACCAAGATATCCACCGCGCCTGCTTTTACTTTTTTCAGCGTTTCCTTTTGCTGCTTCGGCGAGCGGAAGCGGCTGAGCATATCAGCCTCGATCGGAAAGCCCTCCATGCGCTGCATGACCGTGCGGTAGTGCTGCAGGGCAAGGATCGTTGTTGGTACCAGTATCGCGGCCTGTTTGCCGTCGCAGATGCACTTGAATACGGCGCGAAGGGCGACTTCGGTTTTTCCGAAGCCCACGTCGCCGCAAAGCAGCCGATCCATGGGGCAGCTTTTTTGCATATCGTTTTTGATCTCATCCACGCAGCGAAGCTGATCGTCGGTTTCGTCATAAGGAAAACGTCGCTCAAAATCGCTTTGCATATCGATATCGGGTGAAAAAGCGTACCCGGGGGCGGCCTGCCGTTCGGCGTAGATCTTCAGCAGGTGCTCCGCGATATCCTTGACCGCGCCGCGTACCCTCGTTTTTGTTTTCTCCCAGTCGCCGGAGCCAAGCCGGTTGACTTTGACCGTGCGCTTCCCATCCTCTTCGTGGGGGCCGACGTATTTGCTTACCAGTTCGAGCTTCGTTACAGGGACGTAAAGAATATCGCCCTTGGCGTAGCGGATCTTGATATAATCCTTTGTAACGCCCTCCATCTGCACCTTTTCAATCCCGTCGAAGACGCCGATGCCGTAGGCGCTGTGTACAACGTAATCGCCCTTGTTGAGCTCTTCCAGCGAATTGAAGGCGTTTGGGTCGCGCTTTTTCGTTTTGGAGGCCCTTTTATGCGAATGGGAAGCATCTCGCCCGTAGGAAACGATCATCGTTTTTCCGCCCGGGTATTCAACGCCGCCGGAGATCGTTCCGGGAAGAACGCATACGGTTCCGGGCGGGAAAAGCTTCGGCAGCTCTTTGCACAGAATTGCCGAAACGCCGTCCTCAGTGCATTCCTCAAATAATCCCTCGGCGCCCTTTTCCGTTCCGGCAAACACCGCAATGGCATACCGGTTGCGGATCGCGGGAGAAAGATCCTCCATCAGGATCTTATAAGAGCCGTCCCAGCGGGAGATCTGATTGATGCTGTAATTTACAAGGACCTTGGTGGGGGTGTCGAACGAGCCGCGGGTGAAGTTATCGATATATACTGTTTGTTTTCTTTCATAGGCGAGCAGCACCTTTGAAAAATCGATCGTGTAATTATCAAGTCCGCGGCAAAGGATCCCCTCGGTGAACAGCTGCTTTAGCTCTTCGTTCATCTGCTTATCGGCAGAAAGAATGCGTTCCTTCACCGCGGAGGATTCGCAGATCAGAAACAGCCCGTCCGGGAAATAGTCGATCACGGTCGTGGTTTGGGGGTAGGCGAGCGGCAGGTATTTATCGGCCCCCTGCGGCGTAAGCCCCGCTTCGAGCTGATCGATATCTTTTTTGATGTTCTCTTTTGCTGCGGCGGCGCTTTTGCCGCGCAGTCCCTTTTCAAGCTCTCTAAGCGCTTGGAGCATCGATTCGGCGGAATCGAAAAGCACCTCCGTGCACGGAGTCAGAGAGATATGATCTATCGTATCCGTTCTGCGCTGTGAGAGCACGTCAAAGTACGAGATCGTATCGATCTCGTCTCCCCAAAATTCGATCCGCACCGGGCTTTCGCTGCTCGGTGGGAAAATATCGAGAATACCGCCGCGCAGAGAAAACTGCCCGGGGCCTTCCACCATATCGGCAGCCGAATACCCAGCGCCGATCAAACGGCTGCGGATCTCATTCGTAGTGATCGTCATGCCGCTCTTCAGCGGCAAAGTGCGGTTCTTCAGGGACGCCGGTGGCATCGTTCTTTGAATGAGCGCTTCTGCGCTGCAAACAAGCACGAGATCGGGGTCGTTCAGAACTGCCGTCAGGGCGGCAATGCGCATCTGCTCGTATTCCCGCGAGCTGGCCTCGGCGCCGAAGAAGTTGAAATCTCTGGCGGGGTAGTATACGGCCTGGGTTCCGAACGAAGCAAGATCGTCCCGGCATTTCTGCGCGGCTGCCTCATCCGGCCATACCACAAGCGCCCCATGCCCGGTATCTTCACACAGCGCATGGATCAGCAGTTGTTTTGTGGCCGGCGGCATGCCGAGAACGCCGAAAGGGAAGCGGCTCATTTTGAGCGCATGTGCAATGTTCTCGTATTCCGGGCCGTTTTTTATAATATTTGTAAACGCGTTCATTGGTCACCCGTTGTATTTGTTCATCGCTTCGTCTGTTTTTCCCTGAACGATCAGGGCGATGGCGGCAACGGCGCGTTCGCTGGTGCTGCGGATCGTTTCCAGGTCCGCTTTTGAGAACCTGCCCAATACGTGATCCTTCAGATCCTCTTCGGGGTCCGCCTTTGCGCCGACGCCGATCTTCAGCCGCGGAAAAGCATCGGAATTCAGCTGATAGATGATGCTTTTGATGCCGTTGTGCCCCCCTGCGGAGCCTTTTTTGCGGATGCGCAGCACGCCGGTGGGCAGGGAGATATCGTCGTATACCACGATCACCTTTTCCGGCGGTATTTTATAAAACTCGCTTGCCTGATGGATCGCAAGGCCGGAGTTGTTCATATAGGTCTGCGGACGCATCACGAGGCAAACGTGGCCTTCGATAGCAACAAGGGCGGTGA
>CAMVBR010000364.1 GCA_947165755.1 uncultured Clostridia bacterium | reverse complement strand
CAAACGGCGTCCGTCTTTCCCCGCCCGTACCAAGCGAAGAAACGGCACTGCTGCCGCCCCGCTTTTCCGCCTTCACGTATGAGATCCCCGCGGCCGCCCTAACCGACGGCGCGCTGCGGATATCGCTTTCGGAGCAAACCGCCGGCTTTCAGATCGCCGAGCTCAAAATCACCCACAGGAGGGAAACCGCATGACCGACCTTTTTGATACCGCAAAGAAAAAGCTTGCGGCCTTTGCCGAGGAAAAGGAGCTGAAGCAGAAGCTGATCGATTTCGGCGATACGGCGGTGCAGTCTGCGCTGCGCGGCGCGCTGAAGCTGGTATCGGATAAAACCATCCCCTACCTGAACCGCTACGATAACACCGGGTACCTCGAGGGCAGCGGCTATTTTCTCAGCGAGCCCGCCCCCGGCGCGGCGTGGCGCGCGGGCTTTGCGAAAAGCAGCATATTGCCCGAGCGCGTGCAGGGCGACCTGTATCTCGGCGGCTATCTCAACTTCCCGCCCAACAAGGTGAGCGGGTATATGACGGACCTGCTGGTGCGCGCCTTCGCCTTTGACGACGGCACCGACCGCGGCATACACGTGTTCGCGGTGATCGACTGCATCGGTATTTCCAACACGGACGTGCGCGCCATCCGCGGGCGGCTGAAGCCCCTCATTGAAGAAAAGAATATCGTATCCGTGAATATCAGCGCCACCCACTGCCACTCGGGTGTGGATACGCTGGGCGTATGGGGCGATCTGACCGCCGCGCTCAGAAAGAACCCGGGCGCGGTGAAGAGCAGAAAGACGCTGCCAAACGCCGTGAGCGGCAGAAACCCCGATTTCATGGCCTACCTCACCGAAACGGCAGCCGAGACCATCGAGGCCGCGGTCAACGGCATGCAGCCGGGGTCGCTTTCGTGGGCAAAGCTGGACTGCGCCGATTTCGTGCGGGATAAACGCCCGCCCTACGTGACCGATAACAATATAACCCTGCTGCGCTTTACCCCCGAGGATACCGCCGAAAAGAAGCTGATGGCCGTATTCATGGCGGCGCACCCCTGCTGCTACGGGCAGAAGCACACGCTCGTGAGCGCCGATTTCCCGCTGTTCATCTGCGAAACGCTCGAAAAGGCCGGGTATGAGGCGGCATTCTTCCAGGGCGCGCAGGCGGCCGTGGCTGCCGACCGGGGCAAATTCGTGAAGGACGCGCTCACCAACCATCAGGGCATCGTGAATTACGGCAGGAGCATCGCCGAATATATCCTTTCCGCCGACGAAAGCGTATTTCAGCCGGTGGCCCCCATGCTGAACGTGACCGTGAAGGAAACGCTGATCCCGGCGGATAACGCCCTGCTGGCGCTGCTGGGCAAGCTGCATATCGTAACGAATCAGCTCGTGAAGGTCACGCGGGGCGACGACGGCAAGGATTACGAGCTCTACTTCCCCACCGAGATCGGCCTTGCGGAGTTCGGCAAATCGCTCACCTTCGCTATGATTCCGGGCGAGCTGATGCCAGAGATCGCCTTCGGCGGCACGCTGGAGGCGGAAGCGAGCTATACCGGCAAGGCGTGGAATTACCCGCCGCTGAAAACGGCGGCAAAGGGGCATTTTGCGGTGATCGGCCTTTGCAACGACTGCATCGCCTATATCGTGCCCGATAACGATTTCGGCAGCGTGTTCGCGCCGCTGCACTACGAGGAGGCGGTCTCCGCGGGCCGCCGCACCGGCTCCAATATTGCGGGGGCGTTTTTGCGCGCCGCCGCTGCCGCGGAAAAAACAAGGATCGATCCCGCGTCCGTAAAAGGCGCGGAGGAATAAAAAAGGCAAATACAAGAGGCAAAAAATTATGCAGGAAGCACCAATCACCGCCGTGATCGTCGGCGGCGGACACCGCTCCGTGACCTACGCGGATTATTCCCTTACCCACCCCGAAGCGCTCAGGATCGTGGGCGTGGCGGACCCCAACCCCGACCGGCGCAAAATGTGCCGCGAGCGCTACGGCATCCCCGAAGAGAACTGCTTTGAAAACGCCGAGGCGCTGGCCGCAAAGGGCCGCATCGCCGACGCGGTGATCAACGGCACCATGGACCATCAGCATTTCGGAACCAGCGTGCCGCTGCTGCGGGCGGGCTACGATATGCTGCTCGAAAAGCCCTTCGCCGTAAACAAAGAAGAGATGGACGCGCTTTGCGCCGTGATCAGAGAAACCGGCAGCAAGGTGATGATCTGCCACGTGCTGCGCTACGCGCCCTTTTATCTTTCGATCAAAGAGAAGCTCCTGAGCGGCGCGCTCGGCGATATCATCAACATACAAATGGCGGAGCACGTGAGCTACCACCACCTTTCCACCTCTTACGTGCGCGGCAAATGGGCCAACAGCAATATCTGCAAAACCAGCATGCTGCTGGCAAAGAGCTGCCACGACGTGGACCTGATGATGTGGCTCATGCAGCCCACCCTGCCGAAAACCGTTTCCTCCGTGGGCGGCATCTTCCAGTTCAAGCCCGAAAACGCCCCCGCGAACGCGGGCACGCGCTGCACGGTGGATTGCCCGCTGGTGGATAGCTGCCGCTATTCCTCGAAAAACCTGTATCTCGCCCACCCCAACCGCTGGGAATGCTACGCATGGGCGGATCTGGAGAGCAAAAAGGACGCCACCGAGGAAGACCGGCTGGAATCCTTCCGCAACGGCAACCCCTACAACCGCTGCATCTATAAATGCGACAACAACGTGGTGGACCACCAGAGCGTGCTGATAAACTTCGATTCCGGCGCCACCGGCACCTTCAACATGGTGGGCGGCACGGCCAAGAGCATGCGCAAGATCCATATTATCGGCACACTGGGCGAGCTTTACGGCACGCTGGACGATAATAAGTATACCCTCTCCCGCATCAGCGCGCTGGCCGAAAGCGGCTTTGAGGACGAGACCGTGGATCTCTCCCACTGCGCCACCGAAGGCCACGGCGGCGGCGACGAGGCCCTGATCGCCGATTTCGTGGAATACGTAAAAACCGGAAAGCAGTCCGTTTCCTGCACCGCCATCGAGAATTCCATCGCCGGGCACCTCACCGTATTTCTGGCGGATAAATCCCGCGAGGAAGGCGGCAAGCTGCAGCAGATCGATTTCGGGCAGTATAAATAAGA
>CAMVBR010000363.1 GCA_947165755.1 uncultured Clostridia bacterium | reverse complement strand
ACTCTGATCTTCACGCCCACGTCCAGCCCTTCGATGCCGTCGATTTTGGCCGAAAGGGCGGGGAAGGGGGCTTTTCCCGTGACGAAGGCCAGCTCGTTTTCGGGCGCGTTCTCTCTTGTGAGGAAGGTAACTTCACCGAGGGCGCTCTCAATGGCCGCCTTTGCGGCGTTTTTATCCTCCGCGCAGCCTCTGACGTAGAACCGGAGTGTTTCCTTTTCCAGATATGAAACGCCGGTATTTTCGCCTTTTCCCCAATAATAGGCGGCGTCGAAGCCGGGGCAGCGCACGGTATTCAGTATATCGGCCACCACGGCGCTGGCCGTGGCCTCCCTGCCCGCGCCCGCGCCGAACAGGGTAATATCTCCCACGTTGGAGCCGGAAAGCCGCACCGCGTTCATCACGCCGTCCGCGCCCGCGATCTGATCGCCGCAGGAGATCACGGCGGGGGAAACGCCCGCCGCCACCGAGCCGTCGGGCAGGCGCTTGCCGAAGCCCAGCAGCTTTATTTTACATTGCATGCCGCTCACGTATGCGGCGTCCGCCTTCGTAACGGCCGAAATGCCCTCGGTATGGATCTCGTCGGGGGTAAAGTGGCGGCCGAAGCACACGGAGCAGAGGATGGCCGTTTTTCTGGCGGCGTCGAAGCCCTCGATATCGTCGGTGGGGTCCTTTTCGGCGTAGCCGCGTTCCTGCGCCAGCTTCAGCGCGTCCGCGTAAACCATACGGTCGCGGAACATTTTCGTCAACACGAAGTTAGAGGTGCCGTTCAAAATGCCGGTAAAGCCCTTTAGCTCGTTTGCGGCCATGCCGTAAAACAGGGTGCGCAGCACGGGCATACCGCCGCAAACGGCGGCGCCGAAGCGGAAGGCGGCGTTATGGGCCTTTGCCGCGTCGAACAGTTCTTCTCCCTTTACCGATACCAACAGCTTATTGGACGTGACCACGCTTTTGCCGTGCTCCAGGCATTTCATGCAGAATTCAAAGGCCGGGTGCAGCCCGCCCATGGTTTCCACAACGAGGTCGATTTCGGGGTCGTTCACGAGGATATCGATATCCCGGATCTGCTTTGCCGTGATCTCGGGTTCCTCAAAGGTTTTGATATCCAGCACGTATTTCACGCTGAGCGCTTCGCCCCGGCTGCCGCGGAGGAGCACGTCCGGTGAATGCTCTATGATATTGAAAACGCCCATGCCGACCGTGCCACAGCCCATGATCGCGATCTTCATGTTTATCACCTCTTTTTGATTGAAATTTATTTTACTATAAATATTTTTAATTGTAAAGAGGTTTTTTTCGGGAAAATGAGAAACGCTGCCGGCGAACGCGGGGCCTGCGGAAAAGAGAGCTCCCTTTATATAATATATATAATTAAAATACTATAAATTATTATAAATTTTATAGTAAATAAGCTTGCCTCACAGCATAATTCATGCTATAATGTTATAAATATATATTTGCTTTTGAGGGTATATTTTATGGATACGTTAAACGACGTCTGGAAGGAAGTGCTTGCCATTTGCAAGGGCAAGGTTTCCGACGTTATGTACAATTTATGGATCGCGCCGCTGGAGCTGGTGCGCTTTGAAAACGACACGTTTATTTTTGTGATCAGCACCGAATTCAAGAAGACCATTGTGATGGATAAGTTTTCGGGCGTGATCAAAGAGGCCTTTGAGGAGGTCATGGGCTTCCCGGTGGAGATCGATATTCTCGTGAACGGCAAATCGCCCGAATCCGCGCCGCAGGAAGCGCCTGCCAGCGCGCAGGAGCAATCCGCCGACCCGCACGGCGTATATACCTTTGAAAACTTCATCGAGGGCGGCTCCAATTCCTTTGCCTACAACGTGAGCCTCGGCGTGGCGAACGACCCGGGCAACAAGAACAATCCCCTGCTCATCTACGGCCGCTCGGGGCTTGGCAAAACCCACCTGCTGCTGGCCATTGAGCACGCGCTGCGGGTGAAATACCCGAACATGATCGTGATCTACACCACCTGCGAGGATCTGATCAACGAGCTGCTGCAGGGCATGCGCAACAAAAACACCGTGCCCTTCCGCGAAAAATACCGCAACGCCGACGCGCTTCTGGTAGATGATATCCAGTTCATTCAAAAGGGCGAATCGTTCCAGGAGGAATTCTTCCACACCTTCGACACGCTCTACCGCGCCAAAAAGCAGATCGTGATGACCTCGGACGAGCCGCCCCGCAATATGACGATCCTCACCGAGCGGCTGCGCTCCCGGTTTGAAATGGGCGTATTGGCGGATATCCAGCCGCCGGATATCGAAACCAGAAAAGCCATCATTTATAAAAAGTGCGACGAGATCGGGTTCACGCTCGACGAAGAGATTGTGAATTACATCGCGCAGAACATCAAGAACAACATCCGTCAGCTCGAGGGCACCGTGCATAAGATCTTCGCCATGACGCAGACCTTCCGCAATAAGCCCACGCTGGCCGACGTGGAGAACATCATCAAGGATATCACCAGCGATTCCCAGCCCGTGAGCGTGAAGGTGGAGAAGATCATCGACTACGTGGCGAACGCCTTCGGCGTGACCGCGGCGGATATCAAGAGCGATAAGCGCCAGAGCGATATCAAATTGGCGCGGCAGGTGGCCATGTACGTGATCAAAGAGGTGACCGCGCTCACGCTGCAGGAGATCGGCAATATCTTTGATAAGAACCACTCCACGGTGATCTATTCGATCGATCAGATCAAAAAGACCATGGATAAAAACCCGCAGGCAAGAATGGTAGCGGCCAGCGCCGTGAACGAATTCAATAAAGGGTGAAAAGCCCGCAAAAGTCATAAATAAAAGCTTTCGGTCGATCCTTTCTCGAAAGGATCGCGGGGTCAAGGGGCAGAGCCCCTTGCCTGCGGAGCATTACACAACGCGCAAGCAAGCGCAGGAGGGGAGGTAAAACAGTCCGGTGGACTGTTTTACCGTGGGGAACCCTCGCCGGGGGTTCCCCTGTGCGAAGCACATATAGCGTATACACAGTCGTCATCTATCTGAACACGAGGCCCTTTTATATATCTTTAATTAGTTTTAGTATTCCTTTTATTTTTAATAATTATTTATAAGTTTTGGGTGCTTCGCACTCAGGAAAACCCCCGGCGAGGGTTTTCCTGAACCTTTCCTGCGCT
>CAMVBR010000362.1 GCA_947165755.1 uncultured Clostridia bacterium | reverse complement strand
CAGTTTGAAAAGCAGGAAATGATCGTGGTTTGCAAGCCCGAGGACAGCAAAATGTGGTTCGATAAGCTCTGGCAGAACACCGTGGATCTGTTCCGCTCGCTGGATATCCCCGTGCGCACGCTGGAGTGCTGCTCCGGCGATTTGGCCGACCTCAAGGTGAAGAGCGTGGACGTGGAGGCCTGGAGCCCCCGCCAGCAGAAGTATTTCGAGGTGGGCTCCTGCTCGAACCTCGGCGACGCGCAGGCAAGGCGCCTGAAGATCCGCGTGAACGGCAAAAACGGCAAGTACCTCGCCCACACGCTGAACAACACCGTGGTGGCCCCGCCCCGCATGCTGATCGCGTTTTTGGAGAACAACCTCAACGCCGACGGCAGCGTGAACATCCCCGTGGCCCTCAGGCCCTACATGGGCGGCATCGAAAAGATCGTGCCGAAGAAATAAGTTCATTCAGAATCTTGCGGCAGATATCCGCCTTTCGTTCCCTAACGCCACAGGGTATTCAGAAAGAAATCTCAAATACATGGCAAAATTTGCCGCTGAATTTCCCGACGAGGAATTTGTGCAACAGGCTGTTGCACAAATTCCATGGGGACATATGGTTATTCTGTTGGACAAGGTGAAGGCCCCGGAGATCAGGAACTGGTATATCGGAAAAAGCGCGGAAAACGGCTGGTCAAGAAATGTTCTGATCCATCAAATTGAAAGCGGATTATACGAACGGCAGGCGCTTTCTGAAAAGGTCAACAATTTTGAAGCTCGACTGCCTTCGTCACAGAGCGAACTTGCAACCCAAACGATGAAGGATCCGTATGTTTTTGACTTTATCCCATTCCGGGAGAACATCACGGAACGGAAGATCGAAGATTCGCTGGTTCAAAACGTAACCAAGTTGTTATTGGAGCTTGGTACGGGATTTGCCTTTTTGGGTCGGCAGTATCACCTGAACGTCGGCGGGGAAGATTTTTACATCGATCTGCTGTTTTATAATCTGAATTTACGCGCCTATGTTGTAATCGAGTTGAAAACCGGTGCATTTAAGCCGGAGTACGGACAATTAAATTTTTATCTTTCCGCAGTTGACGGTATTCTGAAAAGAAAAGACGATAATCCTTCCATCGGATTGTTGCTATGCAAAAGCAAAAACCGCCTTGTTGCCGAATACGCGTTGAGGGATATGTCCAAACCGATAGGCGTAAGCGAGTATCGGATCACAGATCAGTTGCCGCAAGGCTTTGATGATCAACTCCCGTCGATTGAAGATTTGCAAAACAGAATATAGCAAATTTACACAGACATAATAAACAATAAAATAATTGGGATAATTCAAAAACCGCAGCAGGGGAGTCCCGCTGCGGTTTTTATTATGCCCGAGGATCATCTTAACTGCTTCGGCTCGGCCTCATACCCTAAAAAATACCCCGGTACGACATTATAAAATTCGCACAGGCGCATAAAATCTTCAATGGAAAGCCTTGCCCTTCGCTTTTCTATATGGTCGTAGCCCTGTTGGGATTTGCTGAGCACCACAGCGATCTGCTTTTGCGTAAGATCCCGATCGATCCGCATATTCACAAGCCGGTCGATATAATCTATCCTCTCCATTTTCCTCACCGGTCTTATTATATGAAACTCAAGATGTGAGTATTGACAATTACTCAATTGTTGAGTATACTGTTTTCAGATATACTAAAAAATGACCGCTTGAAAACAAAGTTTTTTTGATTAAAAATAATTGAAGATATGCAAATTAGCGAAAAGGGGATGATAGCCGAGTAAAAAAAACGATGACTTATTAAAAGCCAATACTCAAAAAATAAGGAGAAAAAAAATGAAAAAAATTCTTTCAATTGTTTTAGCACTCGTCCTGTGTTTGACAACTGGCGTATTTGTTGTATATGCATCAAGCTACGACGCCGATTATCACAAATGGTCGCAAACGCAATCCAGCGATTCCTTAATGAAGAAATACGGATGTGTAGTTGTTGCACAGGCAATCATGCTGCGAGATTCAGGAGTAGAAACTTCTTCCTCTTTTAATCCCGATGTATATCGTGATTGGGAATATCAGAATGGCTATCTAGATTCTGGTTTTTACCAAACAAGTTTTGCAGGTCCGGAAAAGTATGCGCAACAAAAAGGAAAGACGCTTAAATTTCAAGGAAAATCATCTTCCAGCATAGAAAACAAGATTAAAGAAAATGTAAAGAACGGATATTACAGCATAGTTCAGGCTACGGTTAAGCTGTCAGATGGGACGACAAGTGGCCATTATATGTTGGTAAACAATCAATCGTCTTCAAATGGTACAATATATTGTTACAATTGGGGAAATCCCGGACAAAAGCTTTGGGATGTCGCAACAACGCTGCACGCAGTGTTTACATATATTCCCGAATCACCTTTTATATACATTGATATTCCTCAAGTCCAATACCGTATTAAGAACGTTGCAACCGGGAAGTACCTGAACGCGAGCGGAACCTATAAAAACGGGAATTACACGACCACGGACGTGGGCGTTGCGGCTTTGAACACAAGCGCCGCCAGTCAGAAGTGGAACGCACTGCTCGACAGTCTTGGATATAAGCTGCACAACGACAGCAACAGCAAAGTATTGAATCCGTTTGGCTCCAGCGCAAGCGCAGGCGATAACGTCTGCCTTTGGGATTTTGTAGCGGGCGACGCGACCCAGCGTTGGAAATTCCAGCAGGTCAGCGGCGGTTACGTGATCCACAACGTATACAGCCCCAACAACGTTGTGACCGTGGACGGCACAAACGTGGTACTGAAAGCCTACAGCGCGGGCAACAACAATCAGATCTGGGTGATGGAACCCACTGCGGTTGAGACCTTTAAGTTTGACGTTAACGTGAATGCCGACGGCACCGCATACAATTCCGGTCATGGAAACGTGACCTTTGACGTAACGATCAACGGTACAAAAGTCGCCGATGACGTCCGCGATTTCTGCGAACAGTACCAAAGCGGCACAACGTATACCATTAACGACATCAAAGTAACCGGATGCTTCAAAAACAACGGCAGCGCTTCCTTCAGCGGCACAACAAAAAATGAAAACACGGCAATCACGATCCCGATTGTAACACAGCATTCTTTTGATTCCGGCAGAATCACAACCGCCGCCACGTGTA
>CAMVBR010000361.1 GCA_947165755.1 uncultured Clostridia bacterium | reverse complement strand
CCTCTGAGCCAGCGTCCAGACGACGCTGCCGTCCGCCGCGCCGCATTCTCCCGAGGCAGCCGGAGCGGCGAATGTGAATACGGGCAGCAGACCGAGTACGAGTAAAACGGACGTCAGCAGTGCAGTGATTTTTTTCATTTCTCTGTCCCTTCCTTTGAATCAGAAATATAATATGTTGATCTCATATCTTCATAGATAACTATTCTGTGACGGCGGAACCGTTCCTTTCCATTGTCAGCAGCGTTCTTTTCCTGTCGATGCCCCCGGCGTAGCCGGTGAGGCTGCCGTCGGCGCCGACGACCCGGTGGCAGGGGACGATCAGCGAAACCGGGTTATGCCCCACCGCGCCGCCCACCGCCCGGGCAGAGACGGAACCGCCGGTTTTCTGCGCCAAGGCAGCGGCGATCTCGCAGTAAGCGGCGGTCTTTCCGTAGGGAATGGTCAGCAGGATCTCCCACACGGCTTTGCGGAAATCCGTTCCCCGCAGCCGCAGGGGCGGGGTGAAGCCGGGGTCCTTCCCGGTGAAATACGCGTCCAGCCAGCGCCGCGTCTCGTCAAAGACCGGCAGGTCCTTTTCCCCGTGTTCAGCGGCAAGGGTGGAGCCCTCATATTTTTGACCCGCGAACCACAGCCCCGTCAGCGCCTCGCCGTCGCTGGCCAGTATGATCTCCCCCAAAGGGGAATTAGAATGATTGACATATTCCATCTCTTGATTGCTCTCTTTCTGTTGCCACTGTTCCACGTTTGCTGTCAGCCGTTGTTTTCCAGAAAATCAATAATGTTTCTTAAATCGTCAATGATCCACCGGCCTGTTTTCTGTTTGCTCCGGTCCAGATAAAATGAAGTAAAACCCAATTTTCTTGCGCCGTCGGCCTCTTCTTCCGTATCGTCGACGTAAATGCTCTCCTCTGCGGCGACGCCCTGTGCCTGTAAGGCGGCGCGATAGATCGCCGGGTCGGGTTTACCCGCCCCCACCAGTGAACTGGCGGTAAAAGACGTAAAATATCCGGCAATCCCCAATTGCCGCAAGGTGTATTCCAAGGATGGCGATGTGTCGCTGATGACGCCCATCTGATAGCCGTGCGCTTTGCCGTATGCCAGCACTTCCTTCACTTCCGGAAAAAGCGCCCTGTCGCCGTTGCACCATAATTCGCTGAACAGCCGTTTCGCCCGTTCTTCCGTGTCGACCGTAACGCCTTCGCCGATCAGCAGATACCGGTAATACCGCCTGAAAAACCGGCGTTCCTCTTCCAGATCGGTATACCACGGCGTTTTGCCCTCCGCGGCCTGCCGGAACAGCGCCATCATTTTTTCGTAGGACAGCAAAAACGGTTTTCCGCTCCATTTGCGGATCGTTTCATCGCGCCAGCACTCTTTTTCTTTGGTGAAGTAGGTCAAGGTGCCGTCTCTGTCAAAGAAAATCGCCTTGTACATTGCGGTCGCTCCTTTGATTCGTATTCAGATCAGCTTCGGCATATCTCTGCGGCTGTAAACGATGCGCCGCACCTCCATCACGTTGCCGATCACAACGTAGAAAACAAGATAATTGCGCACCCGAATATAGTAATACGGGTAGGGGTGTTGAATCGTACAACTGTAAGGAGCAAACGCTTCAGCCGCCGGGAGGCGGTCCATGATTGCCTTTTCCACATCATCAATCAACCGTCCGGCAGCGTTCGGATTCTGAAGCTGACCGGTAATATAATCGACAATCGCGTTCAGATCCTCCTGAAACAACGGCAGAAATCGCAGTTCATACTTACCCATGGATCCTCTTTCTGGCATTTTCAAATACTTCCTGCGCCGTGTAACGCGCGTCGGTGTTTTCTGCCGCCCGGTCCGCCTGCAGCAATTTCATTTCAACGTCATCCGTCAGCGCGGCATATTGTTCAATGCTCATCACGACCATGGAGCCATAACCGTTTTTTGTCAAAAAAACAGGACGCCCGCTCGTCTGGATCGTATTCTCAATTTCAGAATATTTATTTCTCAAATCTGAAACGGGCCTGATGTTGATCATAAAACGCACCTCTGTTGATTAAGATTAACATTATTTTATCATTATTTTATCAGAATTGCAATAATATTATTCTTTTTTCAGTATTTTTTCGATCTTCTGTTTAACAGATGCGATATCGCCGCAGGTGAGCAGCGGGATCAGCGCGTTGATCTCCTCCACGGGTCTGTCCCACCAGCGCCATTCCAGCAGCAGGGCGGTCATTTCGTCGTCGAACCGTCTGCGGATCTCTCTGACCGGGTTGCCCGCCGCGACGGTATAGGGCGGCACGTCGCTGCCCACCACGCTGTTGGCGCCGATGATCGCGCCGTCCCCGATGTGCACACCGGGAAGGATCGTCGCGTTCTGACCGATCCATACGTCGTTGCCGATCACCGTGTCCCCCTTCAGCGGCAGCCGGGACAAGGGCGGCGGGTCCATGTCCCAGCCCTCCAGCGTGTAAAACGGAAAGGTGGTGACCGCGTTCATCTGATGGTTCGCGCCGTTCATCACGAACTCCACCCCCGCCGCGATCTGACAGAATTTGCCGATGATCAGCTTGTCGCCGATGAAATCATAATGGTGGGTCACGTGGCGCTCAAAATCCGTGTCGGCGATATAGGTAAACTCCCCCACAATGATATTGGGATTTGTGACCGTCGGCTTGACATAGATTTCTTTGTCATAGCCCGGAATGGGGTGTACGACTGTCGGGTCCGGGCGTTTTGTTCCGTTCATCTTATACCCCCGTGCCGTCAAAATCCGGCGTGTATTCGCTTTGGGCGGAGGACAGCTCCTGTACGTAGCCGTTTTCCCAGCCGCACAGGTACAGGTAATCCACCGCCCGGTCGTATTCCTCTTTTGTCAGGCGGCGATTCAGCTCCGGGAAGGGCAGCGGCTCCTCCGGCGGGGTGTACTGGCTCATCAGGCTGAACAGCACGTTGTCGTCGGTGTAGGTTCCCGTGATCCGGTCGATCACGTCCAGCGTGTTGTCCACGTGCCCGGGCAGGACCAGATGGCGGATCAGCACGCCGGAGAGCAGCAGGCCGTCATCGTCCATTTTGTAATCTCCCGTCTGACGGAACATTTCTCCGATGGCCGCCCACGCCTTTTGGGGGTAATCCGGCGCGCGGGAAAACCTGGCCGCCAGCGCCCCG
>CAMVBR010000360.1 GCA_947165755.1 uncultured Clostridia bacterium | reverse complement strand
TCTTTTTCGTATCGGGAAAGCGCTTGCGCTTCCGGCGAAAGGATCAGCGACCGCGCTTCTGCGGCGGAGGGGATGGCCACGTGCATGTTTCCGTCTTCGTAGATTTCCGTTCCTACCCGCAGCCGTTCCCCAAAAGAGCGGATCCCCACGTCAACGCCCTTTTCCGTCAGTCTTTCCGCTGCCGAAACGTCCAGAATCAGGCCGCCGTCAAGCGCATCGTCCGATATCGCCAGCACGTCGTCCCCGAAAGCGGCGCCAACCGTGCCGAGCCCCTCGTAAACGGTGGGAATGCTGTTCGCCGCAAGAAAACGTGAGGTTGCGGAAAACGCCAGCTCCTGCACGTCCGCCGTGCCCGCGATCCGTTCGGGGACGGAAAAGGTCCGGTATTTATCCGCCTTATCCCAGCAGCGCACGCCCACGGGCGTTTTGCCGCCGAACATCCGGTCCGCCGCGGCATAGGCGTCCCGGTTGCGCAGCGCGGCTTCGTAATAGCCGGTTTCATAGTCCGCGCCGACGGTGTAATCCTGCACGTATTTCAGAATACCGTCCGTGCAGCCTGCCGCCCGGAGCGCCGTATCAAACAGTTCAAGAAACGCCGCGGGCGTTTTGTATCTCGGCCGCGGATACGTATCTCCCTCGCTGAATATCTCGGTCCGGCGGTCCCCGCGCCGGCTGCATTCGATACGCTCCAGCTCGATCACGTCGCAAAGCCGGTGCCCCCAGTGTCGCCCCGCCGCCCAGTACGGCGCGCCGATCAGCCGGTAAAAGGGCCTTGTTCCGCCCGCCATGATCCGGCTCAGGCGGTCCGGCGTTGTACCGTCAAGATCCCACGAGGTGATGCAGCTGCAGAAGCCGAGCCGTATTTCGGGGTCGACCCGGTCCACGTGGGCGCGCATGGCGGCGGCAAAGGTCTCCAGCGCTTCTCCGTTGGCCTGCAGAAAAGCGTCCCGCAGCTTTCCAGCGGCGCCCGCAAGCAGGTTTTCCTTCAGTTCGTCCCTTGTAACCGTTCTTTGCAAAATCGACTCAATCCGCTTTTTGTGGAGGGGGCAGGTGCATCCGAAGCCCATATCCTGAAAACCGTACCGGTAATCGTCGTCAAACTGGATCAGCGTTACCCCGGTACGGGCGATCTCCTCCAAAAACGCGCCCATCCGTTCCGTATACGCCGCATCCATCGGGCATACGGTCAGGGCGGAAACGCGTCCGTCCGGCGCTTCCATACGGGTAAAGCCCTTATCCGGCTTCAGCAAAAACGCCCAAAGCCATGCACCGACCTCAAAGCCCCGTTCCCGCAGGAACGCGCAGTTTTCCCGCAGCGCAGAAAGCTCCTCCTCCCGCTTCGGCGGCAGAAGGCTGTTCTCCCGCAGCGCAAGAAAAACCCGCTTCACGCCCAGCGTCTGCAGCCGCACCGCGATCCGTTCCCTCTCGGCGCAATGAAACGTACCGTTCATCAACGGTACCGCAATTTCGTAACGGTTCATCCATACCGCCTCCGTATCGTTCTGAATTGATAGGATATAAAAAGGCTTCTTCAAATCCTGGCACACACCGGTTCTTCTTCTCTGTCAGAACCGGATCAGCGCGGTCTGATATTTTGTGAGCGCAAACGTCCTGCCCGGCGCGAGATCCGCGGGGGACAGGCTGTGCGCTTCGTCGACCAACAGAATCTCCCGCGGCGCATCCGGGCCGCAGAAAAGGGTCACCGCGGTATCCTCCCCCAGATTCGCCAGCATCGCAAGCTTTTCTCCGTTGCCGGTCGCCGCCTGCACGTAGAGCTGCGGGTTATCGCTGCTGCTGAACGCCTGCGTACCCAGCGCGTAAAGCTCGCCGAAGGCCTTGAAAGCATAGTACAGCGGCAGCGGCTGATAATTCAGCGGATTGAACATGCCTCCGAAACAGGATTCGCCGATCCGCGCGTCGTAATAGCAGAGCATATCGGTGTTCGTGTCCTGCATCGCCAGCATCATCGCGGCGGCGTTGGCTGCGGCGTAGGCGGTGCCGCGGAACTTCAGCTCCCAGGCGTTGTTCCACTCGTTGAGTTGCCGCTCGGCGTTTTCATACCCGTATTTTTTCAGAAGATGATCCACAGCCCGCGCCAGCAGGGTAACGTCTTCGATGGAGTGGCAGTGCTGCTTGTCGCTGTCCGCGTTGATATAGCAGTGCCATGAGAAAAAGTCCAGCGGGCATTTGCGCTCGCTGATATAACGGAAGAATTTTTCCGCGTACTGCGCGAAATAATACCGATAGGTCTCACCCCGCGGGGCGACGCCATCCAGTCCGAAGGCGGCGGGATCCTGAAACACGCCGTCCAGCCCGCAGGAGGCGTAGCCGCCCACCTTGATCTTATCCCCGAACACTTCCTTCAGGTGCTTTGAGGCGACCTCGTACAGATGGAAAAATTCCACGTCCGTGCCGCGCCACATACCGCTGCCGGGACCGTCCTCCGGCTCGTTCCAGATCTCCCAGTATTCAACGCCGAAATGAAAGCCGTCCGCCCAGCCCTCGTTGTAGTGGCGGATGATGTGCTCGCAGATCCGCGCCCATTTACCGTAATCCGACGGCGGAAAGATGCGGTACGCCCTGATTTCAAAAAAATTCTCGATCGTTACGCCGAGGCGGTAGATCGGCTTAACGCCGTTCAGGTGCATCGTCTTCAGCAGCGCGTCGGTGAACCCGAAATCGTAGGACGCCGGGTCGTACTCGTTCGCGGAAAAATCGCGGAAAATATTGGGGATATCCACATACATATTCCCGCCGAACAGACCGCCCACGTCGTGCAGACGGGCGTAGGGGATATGCGCGTCGGTCAGGTAATGCATATAGCTGCCGTCCATGTGCGGATACGGCGGCTGCCCCACCGCGTGCATGGCTCTGATTTCGCCGAGCTTCTTCGAAAAATCAAGCCGTACCGTCGTGTTCATTTTTTCGGACCTCTTTCTTTTTTTGTCAATGATACCCTCCACCCGGACGCTCAGAACAGCACCCTGAGTTCCAGCGAATCGAGTTCTTCCTTCGGAACCGTATTGCATGAAAAAATCGGCCGCGCCTCTCCGCCGGTCTGAACAATCAGGCGATCGTCGGAAAAACGCCTGCCGTCGGCTTCCGTCACGACCGGCGAAAGCGGATCAAAGGTGAACGTCTCCCTGTTTTTATGCC
>CAMVBR010000359.1 GCA_947165755.1 uncultured Clostridia bacterium | reverse complement strand
AAGAAAGGGCTGTTAGCATGGCAGATTTCTATTCCGCCTCCATCGAGCGGCTGCTCAAAGCGATCGTTTCACTGGAAAACGTGGAAGAGGCCTATAACTTTTTCTCCGACGTGTGCACCATCAAGGAGGTGCAGGATATGGCGCAGCGGCTCGATACCGCTTTTTTGCTTGCGGCGGGGGAGAATTACCATACCATTTCCGAAAAGGTGGGCATATCCACCGCCACCATCAGCCGCGTGAGCCGCAGCTATAACTACGGCAAGGGCGGCTATGCGCTGGCCATCGCGCGCTGCGGGGAGAAAAAAGATGAAGCTTGAAGCCGTACTTACCGCCGAGGAGCGCACGGCCCTCGCGCTGCGGGCGCTGTATGCCGAACGCGGTTTTCAGCCGTACAAGATGAGCAAGTTCGAGCCCTACGATCTATATGCGAACAATAAGGATTTTCTCTCGTCCGAGCACATCGTTACGTTTACCGATATTTCGGGCCGCCTGATGGCCATGAAGCCGGACGTGACGCTCTCCATCATCAAAAATACCGATCTTGCGCCGGGCGAAACGAAAAAGCTCTATTACCACGAAACAGTCTGCCGCGTGCCCAAGGGCGCGCCCGGGTTCCGGGAGCTGACGCAGGTTGGGCTGGAGTGCATCGGCGAAACGGACCCGAACACCGTTGCCGAGGTGCTCATCCTCGCGTGCGAAAGCCTGAACCTGATCAGCGAAAGCTGGGTGCTGGACGTATCGCATTTCGGGCTCATCTCCGAAACGCTCTCCGGCGCGGGGCTCACCGGGGCGGCCGCCAAAGCGGCGCTCCAATGCCTCAACGAAAAGAACGCCCACGGGCTGCATTCGGTGCTGACCGAAAACGGTGTGGATCAGGTTTGGGAAAAGAAGCTGCAAACGCTGCTTTCGGTTTACGGCGCGCCCGAAACCGTTCTGCCCGCGCTGCGGGACGCCTTCGGCGAAAACGATTGCATCACGGAGCTTGCCGCCGCCGTGAACAGCGCGCAAAACGCGCGGGTGCAGATCGATTTCTCGGTGCCTGCCAATATCAAGTATTATAACGGCATCGTATTCAAGGGCTATATCAGGGGCCTGCCCGATTACGTGCTTTCCGGCGGGCAGTACGATCACCTGATGAAGCGCATGAAGAAAAACAGCCGCGCGCTGGGCTTTGCCGTGTATCTGGATGCGCTCCGTCAGCCGGAGCGGGGGGAGGCCTGAAAATGGAAATGCTGAATATCGCCCTGCCCAAGGGCAGGCTCGGGGAAAAGGTGTATTCCATGTTCGAGGCCTCGGGCTTCGAGTGTCCCTCCATTCGGGAAAACAACCGCAAGCTGATCTTCGAGAACGAAGCCAAGGGCGTGCGCTATTTCTGGGTAAAGCCATCGGACGTTGCCATTTACGTGGAGCGCGGCGCGGCCGATCTGGGCGTGGCGGGCAAGGATATTTTGCTGGAATACGCCCCCGAGGTCTACGAGCTGATGGATCTGCATACCGGCAACTGCCGCATGGCCGTGGCCGCGAAGGACGGCTTTACGGACGACGTGAACCGCCCCCTGCGCGTGGCCACCAAATTCTCGAATATCGCCGCGGCCTACTATGCGGGGAAGGGCAGGGATATCGATATCATCCACCTGAACGGCTCCATCGAGCTCGCCCCCATTTTAGGGCTTTCGGACGTGATCGTGGATATCGTGGAGACCGGTACTACGTTGAAAGAAAACCATTTGCGCGTCGTTGATACCATCGTGCCCATCAGCGCAAGGCTGATCGCAAACAAGGCCAATTTCAAATTCAAGAGCAGGCGCATCGAAACGCTGGTGGCGGCGCTGAGATCCCTTACGGAGGAAAAAAATGATTAAAATTTTGCAATACGGCGAAGTGAAGAACGAAGAGATTTTCGCCCGCGCCGTGCCCGCGGTCAACGTGGAGGGCATCGTGGCCGATATCATAAACACCGTGCGCGCGCAGGGCGACCGGGCGCTGTTTGCCTACACCGAAAAATTCGACGGGGCGAAGCTTTCCTCTCTCACGGTGAGCGCCGAAGAGACGGAAGAGGCGCTTTCTCTCGTGGAGCCGAAATTCATCGGTATTTTAGAGCGCGCCGCCGCCAACATCCGCAAATTCCACGCCCGGCAGGTGCGCAACTCCTTTATCATCAACGATACGCCCGGCGTTGTGATCGGGCAGAAGGTCATTCCCGTGGACCGGGCCGGCCTCTACGTGCCCGGCGGCACGGCGGCGTACCCCTCCACCGTGCTCATGGACGCCATCCCCGCCAAGATCGCGGGCTGCAAAGAGGTGGTCATCACCACGCCGCCCGGCAAAGACGGCAAGATAAACCCCGTGATCCTCGCCGCCGCTCACGTTGCGGGCGTGGACCGCATCTTCAAGGTGGGCGGGGCGCAGGCCATCGCCGCCCTTGCCTACGGCACCGAAACCGTGCCGAAGGTGGATAAGATCGTGGGCCCCGGCAACGCCTTCGTGGCGGAGGCCAAAAAGCAGGTGTTCGGCGCCGTTTCCATCGATATGATCGCCGGGCCCAGCGAGATCCTCGTGGTGGCGGACGGCAAAAGCAGCGCGAAACACGTGGCGGCCGATCTTTTATCGCAGGCGGAGCACGATAAAATGGCAAGCGCCGTGCTGGTGACCGATTCCCCGGCGCTGGCAAAGGCCGTGCAGGCCGAGATTGAACGGCAGCTCGCATTTTTGCAGCGCGAAGAGATCGCCCGCGCCTCCATCGAAAACAACGGCAAGATCATTGTGGCGCCGAGCATCGCCGCCGCCATCGAGATCGCCAACGAGATCGCGCCCGAGCACCTGGAGCTGTGTGTGGACGAGCCCTTCGCGTATCTCGACGCCATCCGCCACGCGGGCAGCGTTTTTATGGGGCGCAACTGCCCCGAGGCCCTCGGCGATTACTTCGCCGGGCCGAACCACACGCTGCCCACCTCCGGCACCGCCCGCTTCTCGAGCCCCCTGAGCGTGGATGATTTCGTGAAAAAGACGCAGTATACCTACTATACAAAGAAAGCGCTGGCGGACGTGGCGCAGGATATCGCGTATTTTGCCTCCCTTGAGGGGCTTACCGGCCACGCGAAGAGCGCCGTGGTGCGCACGGAGGAGGAGAACGCATGAGCAGATTCTTCAGCGAAAAATA
>CAMVBR010000358.1 GCA_947165755.1 uncultured Clostridia bacterium | reverse complement strand
ATGTCTTGACCTGAAATATCAACAAAAGACAAGGAACCGTCCCCCGTCTTGTACGGCTTTCGGGGCCCCACGCCCGTAGGCCGTTTTTTTGTCCTCTTTTTCCCACGTCGGATGTTGTATAGGATGAGTTGAATTTCAGTTTGTCGGGGAGAGGTTCGGCTCCACACGGTAGGGCGGCATTTTATGCCGCGGTAATTTTTTGCCTGCGGTTTGCGCTTTGGAAAAGATGTTTGTTTTCTCAGGCAAAAAATTTTATAATCACAAATCCTTATTGTGGAGCTGAAGTAATGAAATAAAAACCGTTTATGAACCTTTCATAACAAGGATTGCGCCTGCGGCGCGATTATAAAATTACAAAAGGAGGAAAACAGCTACGGTAAAGCACATATTTCCGTCCTTTTGTAATTACCGCGGCATAAAATGCCGCCCTACCGAAGTTACTTCGCGCCTCCGGCGCGACAAACTGCAATTATTCGAAAAATCGAATCTTTTCCGTCACACTTCTCCGTTCCCATGTGATATATAAGCGGAAAGAAAAATACTGTATTCTGCCGGGAAACCGGTTTTTATAAAAAAGAAAGGACAAAACCATGAAAAACACAACCAAATTGCTTTGCATTCTTCTGAGCCTTTTGTTTGCCTTCGGCGCGGTGGTCCTGCCCGCCGCGGCGGCGGACGCGAGCGGCGCGCTGACCGATACCGCCTCGTGGCGGTTTGCCGACGGCACCTTTACCGTGCGCGGCGCGGGCGAGATCCCGGACGACGTTCTCGCCGCCGCCGTATCGCCCTACAAAAGCCAAATCAAGCGCGTCGTGGTGGAAAACGGTATCGTTTCCTTGGGCCGCCGCGCGTTTCTTTGGTGCGACGCGCTCGAAAGCGTCAGCCTGCCCGGCTCCATGAAGCGCATTTCCAACGATTGCTTCAGCGGCTGCCCCGCGCTGAAAAAAATCGATATCCCGGGTGGCGTACAGGTGATCGGCTCCGGCGCGTTCATGGATTGCGCCTCGCTCAAGTCGGCCACGCTGCCCGCAAGCCTGCACGTGATCGAATCCGATGCGTTCCGCGGCTGCGCCTCTCTCAAGGAGATCCGCTTCCCGTCTTCGCTGTGCTACATCGGCTTTGAGGCGTTCATGGCCTCGGGCCTCACCTCCGTCACCCTGCCCGGCAGCGTGCGCGCGCTGGATGGCTGGGCGTTCTCACAGTGCAAGTCCCTCACGCACGCGGTGCTCTCTCCGGGGCTCACCATGCTGTGCGACTGCGTTTTCCAGAACAGCGCCCTTGAATACGTTGTGATCCCGAAAAGCATCCGCTCGGTTTCGGACGCCACCTTCTATAACTGCACGCTGAAGGAGATCTATTACGAGGGCACCGAGGCCGAATTCAAAGCCATCGATATCATCGGCGGCAGCGATCTGCTGAACGTCTCCGGCACCACCGAAAAGCTGTTCAGCACCGCCGCGCTGCATATTCAGTACGACGGCCTTCTTTCCCGCGGCGATATGGACGAAAAGGACGGCGTGACCACCGGCGACGCCCGCAAGGTGCTGCGTACCGCCGTGGCGCTGGATGCCGTTGCCCCCGCAACCTATGATTTCTACCGCGCCGACGTGAACAGCGACGGCGATATCACCACCGCGGACGCCCGTTTGGTGCTGCGCGGCGCCGTGAAGCTTGAGGACCTGACTGCGCTTGCCCCGCCCCGCCCGAAGACCTATACCGAAAAGGAGCTCGCCGCCCTTGAGGCGTTTCAGGGCACGCTCACCGAGCTTTTGCAGCAATACGACGTGCCGCAGCTCTACGGTCTCGGCAGCCGCATCGCCGTATTCCCCGGCGAAAACCGCACCGTGGCGCTCCTGTTTACGTCCGACGGCGCGTTGTACAATACCTGCGCCGCTTCGCCCAAAAACACGCTGGCTGAGCTTATGAAATTCAAAAAGGGCGACGCCATCAGCGCCGTGCAGGCCAAAGAACCCAACGCCGCCAAAGGCATTTACGCCGCGCTCGGCCGGTACGCTCCTTACGCGATCCTTGCCGCCACCACCGACGGCCATACCGTGATCTTCTCCTTCTCTAACGACGCCCTTTCCGGCCTCGCCGTGTATTGATCCCCTTTCGGTTCGGGGTGCCCCGCCCCGAACAAATCCTCCGCCGCTGCGGTTTCCGGTATTCCGGCCGCAGCGGTTTTTATGTATTTTCTGCAAATATATTGACAGAAAATATAATATTGTGATAACATATAATCGGATGAAGAAAAATGCGCCGGGATCAGGATGATTTCAAACGCGGCACGGCGGCGCTCCCGGTATTGCATCTGCTGCAAACGGAAGCCCCCTGCCGTATACCTTTCCGTTTCCGGCGGCGTCTCGAAAATACCGACCTGTGCGAAGGAGGCCCCCATGACGGAATTTGAGAAAGCCCTGAAGAAATACCGAGATCGTTTTTGGGGATCGGCGATGAAAAAACTTATTGTCATTCTTCTTTTCCCGGCGCTGTTTGCGGCGTTTCCGTTCGTTTCCTTTGCTGAGGAAGCGCCCGCAGCGGTGCTGGAGGAAGCCGTTTGCGAGGCTTACGATCCCGCGCTGCTTAAAGAGGGCGAGCTGCTTACGGAGCTGCCGGCGTGGCTTGCCGCTCTGGTCTTCAAAGACGGCAGCGCCGTGGGCGGCAGCCTTGTTCCGGCGCGGGGCTTCGCTTATGCGAGCCTCACGGCCGGGCAGACGGCGGCGGTTTACACGCCCACGCTGTACGAGCCCTATACGGTAAAGAAAACCAAAACCTATTACGATAAAAACGGCGACGCCGCCTACGCGCTCACCGTTTCCGCCGTGTTCGTCAATACCAACGCAGGCGCGTTATGCCTCAGAACCAAGGCGGAAGGCGCGGTCCTCAGCGGCAGCTGGCGCATTACGGCGTCCGAGCCCAAGGCGGAAGGCGCCATGGTAACGGCCTCGTTTACGGTAACGCAGCTGTTCACCGGGATCCCTGTAAAAACCGATACGTTGGAGGTGCGGCTGTTTGCCTATGAACGCACTTATGCGGACTTTCAAACCGGCGATCTGAACGGGGATGGGCGCGTCACCACCGCCGACGCACGTGCAGCGCTGCGGGTCGCCGTGAAGCTGGAGCCGCAAACGGCGCTTACGTTGCGTCTTGCCGATCTGAA
>CAMVBR010000357.1 GCA_947165755.1 uncultured Clostridia bacterium | reverse complement strand
GCGCCGTGGATTGTATGGTGAACGGCAAACGCGGCGTGTTAAAGGCAGGTGAATTTGGTATGTGCCTGTCAAATGAAGTCCATGAATACCGGTCCGTCGGCGCTTCGGTCTCCTGGGTTGGCGTGTTCTCGGGTGATTTTGTACACGCTTTTGAAAAGCAGACGAAAAACAAAACGGGCAGCGATTTCCGTTTCGTCTGCCCGGATGAAAGTTTCCGATATCTTTCCGCAGCCCTGCTGCATCCTGAACGCCCCGATCTGCTGACTCTGAAATCCTGTTTGTACGCATTGTGCGCGGCCTATGGCAGTCAGGTTCCGCTGGTCGAAAGAACGGAGAAAGATGATTCTCCTATGCGGCAGATCGTGGATTTTGTCTCGGAGAACTATCGATCCCGTATTACGCTGGCAGATCTGGCCGGCGCGCTCGGATACGATTATTCCTATACGTCCCGCTGCTTCCGCAAGAATTTCAACCAGTCCTTTTCCGAATTCATCAACGGCTACCGGATCGAGCACGCGCTGACCCTGCTGACAGAAACGGACAAAAGTATTACGGACGTCGCCTTGGAAAGCGGTTTTCAGAGCATCCGCACCTTCAACGACGTTTTCCTGAAACAGTTGGGATGTCAACCTCATACGTTCAGAGAATCCATCCCCAATGAGGTGGAACAACAATCAGCTTTTTCCTCTTAGAAAATCCCCCACCTTGAGAGGACAGAGAACCGTTTCCCTTTTACAGGCGTTTCTTCAAAAGGTTCTCCGCTTTATTCTGCGGTTTTCAAAAAGGCACTGAACCGGAAAAGAGGACGAAAAATGATAAAAACAGCTTTTGACGCGCAGAGATTCCAGTGGCAAAGAAACACCGTCGATCAGCTGCCGAAGCACGATCTGTTTTTCGGTACCCCGGTGAATACCGCATTTGCCGGTTTTCCCATCGGCGACGGCGACATGGGGTCGCTTCTTTGGCTGGAGAAGGACGGCTTTCATATCCACGTCAACAAATGCGACCTTTGGAACGACGCGCCGGCGGGGGTAACGCCGGACGATGAGATCTTTTGTTCCGGCCGGGACGAAGCGCTGACCTCTCTGCGGCACGGCGGCGAAATCACCGTTGGGTTTGACTGCCCGATTTTTGAATATCTGTACCAGAAGGATTTTTCGGCGCGTCTCTCTTTATCGGACGCCGCCGTCCGGATCAACGCCGAAACGCCCTTCGGTGCGCTGACTGCGAAGGCCTTTGCCGATGCACAGAGCCATACGTCCGTCCTGAGAATCGAGCTTAACATGAAAGAGGGCGTCGCGCCGCAGCTGCGGCTGGCCCGCTGGGGAAGCCGGAATTTATGGCGATGGTATTCGCAGCAAAAATTTGCGCCGTCAACGGGACTTGACGGCACCGAAGCATTTGCGGACGGGAATCTGCTCTTTATCACCCAGGAACTGAACGCCTCCTGTTTTTGCATCGGGCTCGCGGTTGAAAGCGCTGCATCTGTAAGCTGTTCCGAACGGATCAACGCGCACGTCTGCGGCCTTCGTTTACAAAAAGATACGAAGCAGCGGTTTACGCTTTACTATTCGATCGCCCTCGGCGCGGATCGCCTGCAGGCAAAAGAAAGCTGCCGAAAGCGGCTGCTCACCGCCGTCGGCCGCGGCGCGAACGCCCTGTATGAAGATCATAAGGCAGCATGGGAAACGTTTTGGAGCCGCTCCTTTGTTTCTTTGCCCGACGATTATGTCGAAAACATCTGGTACCTCTATCTTTACTATATGAACAGCGAGAGCCGCGGGGCATATCCGCCGCATTTCACCTGCGGCCTCTGGGGCGCTTATCACGACTTTATTCCATGGAATTATTATTTCCATTACAACATGCAGCATCTGTATGCGCCGCTTTGCGCCGCCGGGCATGGGGAACTGGCGGAGAATTATTATGCCATGCGCCGCGCGGGGCTGTATACCGCCCGCCTGTACGCAAAACGGGTAAAAAAGGCGCAGGGCGCTTTCTATCACGACGTGTCGGACCGCTTCGGCAGATGCGCCGACTATGATTCCGACAACTGCACGCCGGGGGCGCAGATCGCCATGCAGATGTATCGCCACTGGCGGTATACCGGGGATGCGACCTTCCTGAATGATACCGTTTTGCCGGTGATGAAAGGCGCGGCGGCATTTTATCTGAGTATACTGCAAAAAGAAGGAGACGGCTGTTATCATATCCACGGCACGACCGCGTATGAGGGGAACCGGCCGACGGACGATACGCTGACGGACCTTGTAATGGTCAGAGCGCTTTTTACGGCTTATTCGGCGTTTGCGGAGGCTTCGATGAAAACGCGCATCAACGACGTTCTTTCCGCGCTGCCTCCGCCCGTCACGCTTCCGCTTTCGCCGGAGGACTGGGACGGGAAAACGTTTACCCGCGGTATCGGCGCCGGAAGAAAACCCTATGGGGACAAAACAGTGTTTTCCGCCGGTCTGCGCGACGGCGCGCCCGTTCGGATCATGAAAAAAGAACCGGAATACGGCTTTCCGGATATCGAGCTGTGCCCCCTCTATCCCGCCGGGATCTTCGGGCTCAAGGACCGGGGAACGCCGCTTTTTGACACCATGCGCAATCAGATCCTGCTCGGGTCCGGCACGGATATGCAATGGAGCATGTATCCGGTGTATCTGGCGCGTATGGGCATGGCAGACGAGCTGCAGGGCATGGTCCGCACAATGCTGGATCTTTGGCAGCGGTTCCCGAACGGGATGGGCTGCGAAGCGGGCATGGTTCCCGCTTTCAATGCGGCGCAGTGGAACAGCGTCAAAAACGTGGAAACGCAAACGGTCACCAAAATGTCGCCGAAGCCCTTTGTGCATTTTGACTTTGAAACAGTACCCATTATAGCCCAGAGCGTGAACGACGCGCTGCTGCAAAGCCACGAAGGCGTTCTGCGGCTTTGCCCGGCTGTAAAAAAAACAGACAGCGTCGCCTTTTCCCTTTACGCACAGGGCGGTTTCCTTGTAACGGCGGAGGTGGGGCCGGACGGCGTCGTCGCCACAGTTGAGAATCTGCGGGGTGAAGACTGTTTTCTTATTCTGCCCGCGCATCTCGATACAAAGGATCTGTTTTTCTATCTTATGTCCGACGGCGTTTTGGAAGAAACAAAAATCCGCAGCGTCA
>CAMVBR010000356.1 GCA_947165755.1 uncultured Clostridia bacterium | reverse complement strand
GACGACGCGGTTTTGTTCTCCACCGACAATATGATTTCGTATTCATATCAGGCCGGCAGCGTAATGTACGCCGGTGAATGGGAGGTATACGATCTTACAAACGGCCGGCCCGTGCAGGATGCCCACGGCACCAAAAACACCGCCACGCAGTACGCCGCCAACGATCTGCTGGTGTTTACGGACGATGAGGGCGCGCGCGTGCGCATGAACTCAAAAAGCCGCACCCTGTCCGATTTTGCCCATCTGCTGGGCAACGGCGCTTATACCATGAGCGGCGAGGAAGAGGATACCGTTTACACCGCCACGGGCAAAAAGCTGTTTTCTTACGATCCCTCCATGTACGTTATTTACGGCATAGACAACACCGAAAAGTTTTACGCCGCGCGCGCGGGGGACGGCGGCCTCAGGTATGTGCTGCTGGATGAAAACGGCGAAGAGATCTCTTACGCTTACAGGGATGCGCCGCAGGCGGTGATCGACGATACCTATGTGTTTGCCAACGGCCATCTGTACGATTACGACGGTAATCAGCTGTTGGACGGCACCTATGACGAGATCTGGCCCGATAACGATCTGCACAGAGGCGCGCTTCTGCGCAAGGATAACGTGTATACCTTTGTGGAACTGACGAAAAAAGAGGATATCCCCGAACCGCCCAAGACGGAAGAAGACGAGGACGGGAATTACGACGATTACGATTCCTACGACGATGAAGAGAATGCGGAGGAGGAAACCGTTCAGCTTGCACACGAGATCATGACCGTGACCCATAACGGCGAATACCTTGTGTATCCCGACGGGTTCTACGTAACGCAGGATTCCTCCAAGGGGCCGCTGCTGTACCGTTTCGATACCGGGGAATATAAGTTCCTCGATTACTCCGTCCGCGCCAACTGGATCGCCATGGTAAGCGGCGATCCCGGCGTTTACGATCTTATGGATCTGTATACCGGCGAAAAGCTTTTGAGCGGGTATGATTATTACACCGTAGCCCATAACGGCGACCGCACGCTTATCGTGCTTGCCGAGGGAGAAGGCTATGCGGATGTGTTCCGTATAGAGGTATAAAAACAACAAAAAACACGTCGGAAACGGGAGCGATCCCGTTTCTTTTTGTTTAAAACGGTTGAAACGCCCTGTTGTTTCCTGTAAAATAAAAGAAAACAGCGAGGAGGAAGGGCAAAATGGAGCAATATTCTTTTACGCGCATGCTGGACCGCACCAGAGAAACTCTGTTTGAAACGTTTGTGATCTATACCCGTCCGCAGGCGCAGCGGGTGCTGCGCAAGATGGACGCACACATCCGCGCGGATGATCCCGAGGGGCTGATGGATCTGCCATCTGCTGGATAAGGTTTACGAAAATATTGAAAAATACGGCGAAGGACAGCCCGAAAACGCCGAAGCCCCCGCAGAAAAGGTGATCCGCCACAGCGTTTTCGACGATCCGGCGGCGCTTGCCGCAGCCATGGAGGAATACCGCCGCTATGCCGCGATGCTGCCCACCGCGGAAGAGGCGGACCGGCGGTTCCTGCGTGCGATGTACGATATCTATAAAGAATACCGGTCCTCTTCGGATTATATGACCCGCCTTGTGCAAAAGCGCCTTGCGCATCTGGGCGCGCCGTTTTCTCTCGACGCCCCCACCCGGGTGCTGATCTTACGCCAGTTTATACGGGAGTTCGGCTGCTGCGAGGGGGATGCGGATCTGGCCGATCCCGTGCTGAAAGCGGAGATATCTGCCCGCTGGGGCGGCGATTACACCGCTGCGGACGATTCTGTGTTTCAGCTTTTGCAGCGGGACCCCGCCGGGCTGAAAGAAAAGCAGACGCTGCGCGCCATGCTGCTGCACCGGGCTTGCTTTCTGCGTATCGACGCCTCTGTTGCCGCGCTGGTGCGCGCGGTGTTCGGCGAAACCCGCCCCGAGCTGCTTTCCCCGCAGGCGTATGACGGTACGGCGCAAACTTTGGCGCAGTGTTTCGCGCCGGAGGCGGATCTGAAGAGCCTTACGCCGGCGGATCTCAGCGCGGAACACACCCCCGCCCTCTGCGCCGCGCTGAAGGGCGTGTATACCGCCTCCAAAAAGCCGGCCGCGCCCGCGCTGCTGGGGTACGATACACGCCTGTTTGTGCTCACGGACCGTTTCGGCAGGGCCGTTATCGTGGATGAAACGGCGTTTTCCGCGCTCTGCGCCGCCCTGCCCCGGGCGCTTCTGTATCCCGACGCGGGCGTGGGGCTGCCCAAACCCCTTGCGGAGGTCGTCGATCTGAAAAAGCTGGGTAATCCCCGGTATCTGGAGGATATGAAGCGCTGCGACCCCGCAAAGGAAGCGGCGATCGCGCTGCTGGAAGCGCGGCTGCCGCTTTGCGAGGACGAAACGGAAAAAACCTATACGGAGCTGCTGCTGGAACGGATCCAGAAGCGGTTCAACGACGCCTGCAAGGCGAAAACCCTGCCCCGGGAATGGCAGAGCGCGCCGGAGTGCCCCATGCTGCAGGCGGCGGACGATCTTGCAAACGCCCGCTTCTTTTCGCGTCGCAATCTGCGCGAAAAGCTGTATATCTTTGCCATCGCCTTCGGCATGAAATATAACGCCGCTGACGTTGCCGATCCCTTTTACGCGGATATCCGTACCAATCTGTTTTACGATTATTTTGCCGATAACGTGGTAAACGGCGGCAGCGACGGCAATATCCTGAGCGGTACGGGCGTGAATTATAAAAACTACGCCGAAGTAATATATTTATACTGCATACGCAAATACGGCGATACCGCCGCCCCGCGTGAGGTGCTCGCCCGGGCAAAGGAGATGATCGCCCGCTGCGAGCGCGAAGGAAAAACCGGAGAAAAGGACCCCCACGCCGACCGGTATACGGAGGTGTATAAAGAGGGCTTTCTGAACGCCCCGGAGGATGACGACGCCTTTGTGCGGTTCGTTTGCGAAAACTATGTGTGCAGCCCGGCCCAGGGGGCGATCAACGCCGCCAAAGAAGCCCGCACCGCCGCAAAGCTCTGCGGCGCGCTCTACGCGCAGCTGAAAAAACTGATCGAAAAGATCCCCCGGCGCGCTGGGCTGTTCGACAGTGTGGATACCCCGGCGGAGCTGGCCGCGTTTGAGGAATCGGCGGAATACCGGGTGCTGTTCGATTATTACCGCAAGCGGGAATACTAT
>CAMVBR010000355.1 GCA_947165755.1 uncultured Clostridia bacterium | reverse complement strand
GAACCGGGATTTTCCCTGTTATTACAATGAAAATCGGGGGCTGGTTCGTGATACAGGGGACGGTTCTGCGTATCAACGGGAAGTTTATTCCGCAAACGTTTGCATATTGGATGATACGCAAAACCGTCCCCTGTATCAATGCCGCCGCGTCGTTTGAAACACAGCGATAAACTGCAATTTCCCTTGACTCCTATTTACTGTTTCGTTATAATGCAAGCAGAAATACAGAGTCGGGAAACGGAGAACGTATGAAAAAAGGATTGTTTTCAGACCGGGATTTTAACCGGAAGCTGCTTGGGCTGACGCTGCCCATCGCTTTTCAAAGCATGATGCTGGCGGCGGTGGCGGCATGCGACGCTTTGATGCTGGGGCGGGTAAGCCAGAACGCGATGGCGGCGGTATCGCTTGCCACACAGGTACAGTTTGTGCAGAACATGTTTCTGGGGGCGATCACCGGCACAGTGGGCGTGCTGGGCGCCCAATACTGGGGTAAGGGAGATACGGAAACGATACAGAAGATCTTCTGGATCAGCCTGCGGCTGGCCGTTGGGGTGAGCCTGCTGTTTTTTGCCGCCTGTATCGGGTGCCCCACGCTGCTGATGCGGCTGTTCGCCCACGATCCGGAGCTGGTGGAGATCGGCGCGGGATATCTGAAGATTGCGGGCTGGAGCTATCTGCTTACCGGCGTTTCGCAGTGCTATCTGGCGGTGATGAAGGTGACCGGCCACGCCTCCCGCAGCGCGTGGGTGAGCTCCGGCGCGGTGATCGTGAACGCGGTGCTGAACGCCGTGTTTATTTTCGGGCTGTTCGGATTTAACGCCATGGGGGCGAACGGCGCAGCGCTGGCCACGCTGATCGCGCGGGTGGCGGAGCTGCTCTGGGCCATGGCCTGCTGCCTGCGGAAGGGCTATTTCCGCCCGAAGCTCAGCCGCTTTTTTGCCCGGGATAAGGCGCTGCTGAAGGATTACGCAAAAATCGGCCTGCCGGTGCTGGGCAGCTACGCCTTCTGGGGCGTGGGGTTCACCTCGTATACCGCCGTGATCGGGCATATGGGGGTGGACGCCGCCGCAGCCAATTCCGTGGCCGCCGTGGTGCGGGACCTGTTATGCTGCCTGTGCAACGGCGTTTGCAGCGGCGGCGGTATCTTGCTGGGCAACGAGCTGGGCGCCGGGCGGCTGGATACCGGCAGGGAGTACGGCGAGCGGCTGGCGAAAATCTCGGTTGTGATCGGCCTTGGGGTGATGGCTTTGATCGCCGCGCTGGCGCTGCCGGTAACAAAGCTGGTAAAGCTGACACCGGAGGCCCGCGGTTATCTGCTGCAGATGATGCTGATACTGGCGGTGTATATGGTGGGGCGCAGTATCAATACCGTGGTGATCAACGGCGTGTTTTACGCCGGGGGCGACGCGCTGTTTGACGTATACAGCCTTGCCGTTACCATGTGGGGCCTTGCCGTGCCGCTGGCGTTCCTCGGCGCTTTTGTGTTCCATTGGCCCGTGGCGGTGGTGTACGCCTGCACCTGTATCGACGAAGTGGGCAAAATGCCGTGGGTATACCTCCATTACCGGAAATACCGCTGGGTAAAGGACCTGACCCGTGAAACGCAGCCCGCCGCCGAATGATCCGTATTAATGAAAAAGACCGCATCCACTCTTACGGGTGAGTGCGGTCATTATGTTATTTTGATTGTCGGAGACGGGAAGTTGCAGTTTGTCGCGCCGCAGGCGCGACAGCCGTTCGCCGTTTGCCGTTCGCCGTTCGCAAGAATCACAGTGTCCGCAATAAGGTTGCCACCCCGGTAGCGCGGTTCCTCAGAACCGCACCGCCGAAGGCGGTTCCTTTGCAAAGAAACTATTGAAAAGGCCGGTTTTCGTAATCAGGAAGCCAAATGAGAATAAGGAATCGCGTTGCGGGCGGTTCTGAGGAACCGCGCTACCATTCTATCGCTCCGCGTCATGGTACCCAACCAACATGCACATACTCAGATATTTGCGAACGGCGAACGGCGTTTATCGCGCGAACAGCGCGATAAATTATTATTTATCTTCTCCTCTATTCCATCACATGCATCATCCGCACCGCAGGGTCCTGAATGCGCTGCATGATCTCATAGGCGTGGGGTTCCAGAAAGGCGGCGGGGTGGTCGGTGAGGCCGGCTGCGGCGAGCGCGGCGATCATGGCGGCGGCGAGGGATTCGATTTCTGCCGGTACCCGCGGTGCGAGGGGCTCGAAGAGCAATTCCTCCAGCCGGGCGATCTCCCGGCCCAGGGTAGGCAGCCGTTTGCCGGCGGGCAGCAGCCATTTGTAAAAGGGGGCGTATTGCCGGTTCAGCAGAAACGCCGCCTGCGTGTAGTTCTCCGCAAACCGGGCGAGGGCGAGCGCCGCGCTCCCCTTCTGCCCGTGGGCGAGGGCGCGGGTGTAGTTATACTGCCCCGCCTGGGCCGCCAGCGCCACGTGCTTTGCCAGCTTTTTGCGGCGCACGTCTTCCGGCATGGCGTTCAGGGCCCGACGCAGGCTTGTAACAACGCCGGGGCCGTCGTAAAACACTTTGCCGTTCACGGCGCAGGCCAGCCGGTACTGGGGCATGCTGAGCCACTGCGCGTTGGTTTGGGGCGCGGGATAAAAGCCGGTGAGCTCCCGGAAGAAGGCCGCAATATCCCGCACGCCGTGGCGGGCGTTGCCGTAAACGCTCTGCCCGGCCTTTTGTACGCCCATAAAGGATTCCGGAAGGCGGTCGTATGCCCGGGAGAGGCGGAATTCATTTTTTTTATAGTCCTCCGGCTGCAGCCAAAGGAAAAATCCCGGATCAAAATCGTGATCGCGGGAGGTTTCGTCGTCAAAACCGAAGTTTTCGCTGCCCTGTCCGCAGACCCCGGCGGCAACACGGGGCCACAGCTCCGGAAATTCCTGCCGCAGCGTATCGGCGCAGGCTTCAAAATAGGCCTCAGAGAGTTCAATGCCCCGCATAATACCGGTCCGCCCTTTCCGTAAATTCCTGCGCCAGCGCCGCAAAGCCCAGCTCCCGGCAGGCGGCGGCGCATTTGCGGCAGGTGTAGTAATAATAGCCGTCCCGCTGCGCCTCCGGGATGCGCATCAGCTGCGCGCCCGTTTGGGCATGGGGAAGGGCCTCCCCTTCCCGCCCCGGCCAGCGGGCGTAAAGCCCAGCAAGGTTG
>CAMVBR010000354.1 GCA_947165755.1 uncultured Clostridia bacterium | reverse complement strand
CGGTACCCACGATGGCGGCGCCTGCGGCCTTGGCCTCGTCGGGCATGATCTCGGGCGTGGGGTTGGCCATGGGCAGCACGATGGGATCGGGATTCATGGTGCGGATCATATCCTGGGTGAGCACGCCGGGCGCGGAAACGCCAATGAAGATATCGGTGCCCTTGATTGCGTCGGCGAGGGTGCCCTTGGTCATGCCGCGGTTGGTCACCTTGGCGATCTCAACCTTGAAGGGGTTCAGGTTCTCTCTGCCTTCATAGATGGCGCCGGTGCGGTCGCAAAGGATCACGTCCTTCAGACCGAGGCTCATGAGGAGCTTTGCAATGGCAACGCCCGCGCTGCCCGCGCCGTTGATCACGGCCTTGCAGTCTTCCAGCTTTCTACCGGTGAGCTTCATGGCGTTGATGAGGGCGGCGGAGCAAACCACGGCGGTGCCGTGCTGGTCGTCGTGGAACACGGGGATATCGCACTTTTCCTTGAGCTTCTGCTCGATCTCGAAGCAGCGGGGCGCGCTGATATCCTCGAGGTTGATGCCGCCGAAGGAACCGCTGATCTTGTAAACGATATCAACGATCTCGTCCACGTCCTTGGTGCGCACGCAGAGCGGGAAGGCGTCAACGCCGCCGAATTCCTTGAAGAGCACGCATTTACCCTCCATAACGGGCATACCGGCTTCGGGGCCGATATCGCCGAGGCCGAGCACCGCGGTGCCGTCGGTTACCACGGCAACCATATTCCAGCGGCGGGTGAGCTCCCAGCTCTTGTTGTAATCCTTCTGGATCTCAAGGCAGGGCTCCGCAACGCCGGGGGTGTAGGCGAGGGAGAGGGCGTCTTTGCTGTCCACCTTGGCGCGGGCAACCACTTCAACCTTGCCCTTCCATTCGGCGTGGAGTCTGAGGGATTCTTTTCTGTAGTCCATAATAATTTCTCCTTAATTCTATTGCAGTTCATTTACGGAAAAGAATGAAGAACGCCGAAAAAGCCGGCCTGCCACTTTATTATAATCCGGGTAAGGGCGCAGCCCTTCCTTCACTCTTCACTCTTCACTCTTACTTCTTCACTGTAAAAATTTGTTCCAAGAACAAATTTTTACTTGTCCCACGGGAAGGTATAGGTCAGGCCGAAGTCTTCTCTTACCTTGTTCATCTCGGCCTGAACGCTCTCGTTGATCGGCACGCCCACGGGTTCTCTGGATTTCCAGATCTCGTATTCTTTTTCACCGGCGGTGTAGATGCGCTCCGCGCCGGGGGCCTTCTTGGAGGCGCGGATAGCGCGGATGATGTCGCCGGCCTTCTTGCGGGCGACGTCTTCGCCCATGAAGTGGTCGGTATCGATGGCAACGAAGAAGTGGCCCAGGTGATAGGGGCGGATGTTGCCGTTCTCGTCTTTGCCGTCCAGATCCTTGCCGTAGGAGCCGTCCTGCAGCGCGGCGGAGAGAAGCTCAACGAACAGCGCGTAGCCGTAGCCCTTGTAGCCGCCCAGCGCTTCGCCGATGCCGCCGAGGGTGGTGAGGGCAGCGGAGCCTGCGCGGATCTTCTTCAGCGCCACGCCGGCGTCGCCTTCCACGGCGTTGCCTTCACTGTCGATGATGGTGCCGGGGTGTACGGGCTCGTTGATGCGGGCGTAATACTCGATTTTACCGTTCTGGGTGATGGAGGTGGCGCAGTCGATGTTGAAATCGAACGCCTCGTCGGTGGGGAAGCCGAGGGTGAGGGGATTGGTGCCGAACATGCCTTCCACGCCGAAGGTGGGGGCTACGCTCGGACGGGCGTTGGTGCCGGTCCTGCCCACGCAGCCGGCCTTGGTGGCCATGGTGGTGTAGTAACCGGCGATGCCGTAGTGGCAGGAATTGCGCACAACGACCATGCCCATGCCGTATTTCTTCGCCTTTTCAATGGCGGTGCTCATAGCTCTGTGGCCGATCACCTGGCCCATGCCGTTGTGGCCGTCCACAACCTGGGTGCAGGGGGTATCCTTGAGGATCTCGTAATTGGTCACGGGGTTCTGGATCCCGGCGTTGATGCGGTCGATATAGGTGGTTTTGAAACGGTTGAAGCCGTGGGACTCGATGCCGCGGCGGTCGGACTCAAGGATGACGTCCGCAACGATCTCGCAGTCGTCGGCGGGAACGCCGCAGCCCTTGAACGCGTCGATCAAAAAATCGTGCGCGGTTTTCCAGTCCAGGTTCATTTTAGGCATAAAAAAGACCTCCAAAAAATGATTTGTATCGTTACATACATATTTTATTCTATTACATCTTTGTAACAAAGTCAATATTCAAAAAGGAGAACGTCCCACTTTATTTGCTTTGTTTTTTGCGAAAATCGCCCGTGGCCTCAGAGCCGCTCCAGAAGATCGGGGCGTGAACGCAGGTCAAAGCGCCGGTATCCGTTTTGCGCGTCAAAGAACCACACGCGGGCGTCGGGGCGGTTGGCGGCGATGCGCAGGCTCCACTTGCCGTCGATATATTGGATGGCGGTATCGTTTTCACAGCAGATGGAGGAAAGCGGCGTTTTGTTCGCGTATTCGTTGAAGGTCTGCCAGAAGGCGCCCTCATAGTGGGGCACGTTGTTGTAGGGCAGCAGCCCGAGCGCGTCCACGAACATAAAGGAATCCTCGGGGCCGCAGTCGTCAAAGCCCTGCCGGAACCAGCACATGCTGCCCGAGGAGCTGCCGAACAGCACCTTGCCGTCGTCGAACGCCTTTTTCAGGTATTTGTCCGCGCCGGTTTTTCGCCACGTATCCGCCACGAATTTCAGGTTGCCGCCGGGCACGTAGATCATATCCGCGTTCTCGATCTTCTGGCGGATGATCTCTTCGGTCATATAGGCGTGCGTCAGGTACAGAATATCCACGCTGCAGCCCATCTTGCAGTAGTAAGCCACGCTGTGGCCGTCCGCAAAATCGTAGCCGGTGGTGGGGATCTGCAGATAGTTTGGCACGGATTTGCCCGTCATTTCCATAATATCCCTGGCCAGCTTCGCTTCGTCCTCATCGTTGAAACCGCCGCCGATGCCGATGATCTTTCCCATACTAAAACCTGCCTTTGCCTTTTTTCTTATTTTAACATTGATAATAAAAGATGTCAACGGCAGAAGACGCCTCAACCGTCGGTTGATTTCCGGAATTCCACTTCCGGTATACCGTTTCAACCGCGCGTTTGTTGCTTTTTTGCCTTCC
>CAMVBR010000353.1 GCA_947165755.1 uncultured Clostridia bacterium | reverse complement strand
TCGATGATGCCGGTGCGGGTGGCCTCGGTGCCCAGCTCCAGCCCCTCGAACATGGCGCGGTATTCCTCGGCGTCGTCCTCCGATTCGGCGGCCTTTTTCTCGTCGCGGAAGGGGTTCTTCAGGTAATTGTTCAGCGTTTCAATGGTGTAGTGCTTGGGCGGCGAGGTCTCTTTTTCCTTGGGCTGAAAATCGATATTGATCGACTCCCCTTTTGCAACGTTCGGCAGCAGCTTATCATTTCGCTGTGTGTCGTCGAAGCGGGTCCAGCCGGGCTCCAATATCACGGTGCCCTTGATCGTGAAGGTCTCGTATTTGCCCACCTGCACGGTCATTTCGGTTTTCTGCGCCACGCAGGGCTCCGCGCAGAACACCATCACGAACCGGCGGAGCACGGCGGAATACACCAGCTTCTCGCGCTCGCCGAGCTGCTCGGGCTTTGGGATCTTCGTGGTGGGGGTCAGGGCGGAGTGAGATTCGATCTTGGAATCGTCGAAGATGGTCTTTTTATCGACGAAGGCCACGGGATAGCCCATTTTTTCCACCAGCGAGAGCACCTTTTTCACCTTGTCTTTCTCGGCGGTGGCGAGGTACTCGGAGTTGGTGCGGGGGTAGGTGACGTAGCCCGCCTCATACAGCTTTTGCAGGATGGAAAGGCTCTCATCCATGCTCATTTTATACTTCTTGCCCAGAAAGTTCTGCAGCTTCGAGAGCGAAAACAGCTTGCCGGGGTTCAGCTTTTCCTTTTTGGTTTTGACGTCCGTCACCACGGCCCCGGCCTCGTTCATCTTTTGGCAGGCAAGGCGGGCGCGGGCTTCATTTTGGATATTGAACTTGTATTTCGAGGTCAGGGTGACCTCCACGCCCTTGGTTTCGGCGGTGCTTACGAGGGAGATATACTTTTCGGGCACGAAGTTGCGTATGGCCATATCCCGGTCGTAGATCGCCTTCACAATGGGCACGATCACCCGCCCCACGCGCAGCAGCGCGCCGGTTTTCAGCGTGGCGAAGCGGGTCAGGTTCACGCCGTAGAGCCAGTCGATATAGGTACGGGCAAAGCCCTCGCTGGCAAGGTTATCGTATTCGGCGTCGCTTTTCAGGTCGGCCAGCGCGGCGCGGATGGTCTCGTCCGTCTGGTCCGGCAGCCACAGCCGCAGGCAGGGCTTTTTTACGCCGGTGTGCATCACGGCAAGGCGCACGATGATCTCGCCCTCCCGGTCCGCGTCGCCCGCGTTCACGATATCGTCCACGTCGCCGCGTGCGCAAAGCTGCTTAATCACATTGAACTGCCGCTCGGTACCGGCGTCCGGCTTCTTATCGTCCCCGGGCCGCAATTTAAAACGGAACCGCTCCGGGAAATACGGGATGGAATCCATGCTCCAGCGCTTGCCCGTTTCGCCGGTGTAATCCTCTATATCGCACAGCGAAAACAGGTGCCCGAAGGCCCAGGTCACGAAGTAGCCGCCACCCTCGAAGTAGGCGCCTTTTTTTGTCATGCCGCCGATGGCCCCGGCGATGTTGCGGGCAAGGCTCGGCTTTTCGGCGATGATCAATCGCATGGTTTGACTCTCTTTCTCAGGCGCTTTCCGGTTTTCTTATGAAAGCGCAGGTTTCTTACGGACTGCACCTTCACGGCGCCGTCCTCGCTCTCTTCGGCGCTGCCGCCGAAGGCGTTGACTGCCTCGATGGCGCACCGCACCTCGGGGGCGTTCCGGTTTTGCCCAAGCGTGAAGGTCGTGGAGCCGTAGCCCAGCACCGCGCCCAGCACCGCCCCCGCCGCAAACACGGGAGAAACGTCCACGTAGGGGTTCAGCCGGTCGGAACCGTTGGAAAAGGCGCTGAGCATCACCCCGTCGCCCTTTTTCGCAAAGGCCAGAACGCCGTCCATGGCGTCCGAAAGGGTCTGCAGCTCTTCTTTTGTAACGCCGCCCTCCACGGTCTCCACCTTCAGCACCACATTGATTTTGGCGAAGAACCCGGCGAACAGCAGAAACACGTCCTTCGTCATCGAGTGAAAGCGCAGGGGGATATCCACCGGCAGCCGCGTGATCGGATCCACCAGCGTTCGGCCGGTCACGGAAATTTCGGCATAGGCGGAAAGCAGCATCAGCAGCTCCACCACCGGCTGCAGGGCCGGATCCGGCGTGATATAGAGTTCGGTTTTTTTCGTTTCGCTGCAGATCGCCGCCGCGATCAGCCGAATGGCGTCTTCGATCATGCGCCCCGCCTCCTTCAGAAGAATTGCGAACAGATATGTTTATTATAAGCTTTTGTAAGATTTTTGTAAAGGGAAATCGGGCGTTTTCCGGAACGGGGTATTTCTACTTTTCCATTCGGTGCGCTTCTCCCGTGCGCGTATCAAACACAAAAAAGGCGTTTTCGTTTTCGCATACGGCGGGCAGCGTGATATAGCGCACCGCCCCGTATTCCGAACGCAGGCCGGGATGGTAATGCCCCTGAAACACGGTTTTCACCCCGGCGTTAAAAAGGCGGTGGTTCTCAGGCACGTCGGGATCGATATTGTGGTGCAGAAAAACCACGCCCCCGGTTTCGATATCGGCAAGCGCCGAAAAAAACCCGGCTTCGTCCGCGAGAAAGCAATCCGTCCAATCACCGCCGGCGGGGGTATAGTGCGCGCCGTTTTTGAACCAACAGGTATCGGCAAAGATCAGCCGGACGCCGTCCGCCGTGCGCGGCACGGGCTCGCAGCCGCCGAGGATCCCGTAATATTCTTCCTTACGGAAGGTGAACGCGTCGTGGTTGCCCATAACGCAGAGCGTTTCGATGCCCGAGGCGGCGATCACGTCCCGCACCTCCTCCAGCCGCCGCACGTCCTCGGCGTGGGAATCGTTTTTATCGATCAGGTCGCCGAGCGAAACGCACAGCCCGCACCCCTGCGCGGCAAAAAAAGCGTAGCCGTCCCGCAGCTTGCCGAGGGACAGCCGGTTGCGGCGCCTGCCGCAGGTAAGCGCCTGAGAAGAATAATGCGCGTCCGCAAACACTCCGATTTTCATTGATCCGTTATCCCTCTCCGTGTTGATCCATTTGCTTTTCGATCCATTCCGTCAGCACGTCCGCGATATAGGCCTGCTCGTCCTTCGTCAGCACCTTCCCCGCGGGGATGCGGTGCCATTTTTCAAGGCAGCTCCTGCAGCAGCAGGCTGTTGCGTGCTGGGCGATGAACACCGG
>CAMVBR010000352.1 GCA_947165755.1 uncultured Clostridia bacterium | reverse complement strand
ATGGCGTATGAAGATCAATAATGATATGCTGCACAGCAGCATGATATGTGCCGATGGCACATGATATATTTTGCTTACGCAAAACATGATATGTTTCGCTTGCGCGAAGCATTGCGGAACCTGCGGTTGGCATTATATAATCAAAACGCGCAGCGTTTTCCTTAATGCTGCGTTAAACGCAGCATATCATGTTTGCAAAGGCAAACATATCATCCGCAATGCGGATATCATATTTTTGCACAGCAAAAATATATCATTCCGTTTACAGGGCGTTACGCCCCGTAAACGGCAAAAGCCCGCGAACGCGGGCTTTTTGTTGTATTCGGTCAATTCTCGGTAAAATACCGGAACGCGCTGTGGGGCAGGTATTCTTTTTTGCCGTCCGCGTTCCAGCGGAAGCTGTCTTGGGCGGGCACAGTGAAGGCGACTTCCCTGCTCTCGCCTGGGGCGAGGGAGATTTTTTCAAAGCGGATCAGGCTCTTCAGCGGCTGGTTTTCTGGCGGACAGGTCTCGCTGCGGAACAGGCGCACGACCTCTTTTCCGGCGCAGCCGCCGGTATTGGTCACCGTCACGCGCAGGGTGAGAATGCCGTCCGCTTCCTCGGCGGTCACGGGCGAATAGACGAACGTGGTATAGCTCAGGCCGTAGCCGAAGGGGAATTCCGGCTTGCCGGTGAAATAGCGGTAGGTGCGGTTCTTCATCGTGTAATCGCAGAAATCGGGCAGGTCGTCGGTACCGGCGTAGAAGGTGACCGGCAGCCTTCCGCAGGGGGAATATTCCCCGAACAGCAGCCTTGCGATGGCGCGGCCGCCCTGCTCGCCCGGGTACCAGCACTGCAAAACGGCGCGGGCATAGTTCAGATCCTCGCCGAAGGCGGTGGCGCCGCCGGAGAAATTGAGCAGCACCACGTTCTGATTGAACTGCGCCACGGTTTTAATGAACGCCTTCTGGGCGGCGGGCAGCGCGATATCCGTGCGGTCGCCGGAGGCGTAGGGGTTGTTGGCGTCGCCCTCCTCGCCCTCGTAATCCGCCGTGAGGCCCATGCAAAGGATCACCGCGTCCGCGTCCTTCACCAGCTTTTCGATGGAATAGCCCGCGTCCACGTCCTGCTCGAAATACTTGCAGCCCCGGGCGGTGACCGCCTCGACCCCGTCGCCGAGGTATTCTTTGATGCCCGCAAAGGGCGTGCTGTATTCGGTGGGGATGCCGAAATAGTTGCCCAGCAGCACCTCAAAAGAGTTGGCGTTGGGCCCCAGCACGGCTACCTTGCGCATCGCCTCTTTTTTCAGGGGCAAAAAGCCGTCGTTTTTCAGCAGCACAAGGCTCTCCTCGGCGGCGGAAAGCGAGAGCGCCTTATGCTCCGGGCACGCAACCACCGAAAGGGGGATATCGTCGTATTCCGTCGCTTCGCCGAGCATACCCAAACGCGCCCGGGTGCCGAACAGATGCATCAGGGCGGTATCGAGATCCGCCTCGGTCACAAGATCCTGCTCGTAGGCGTCCAGCAGCTTTTCGTATACGCTGCCGCAGTTCAGATCGCAGCCGTTTTTGATACCCAGCGCGGCGGCCTCGGGGTAATCTTCGGCGTATTTGTGGTGCTCGCTGATATCGGCGATGGCGCCGCAATCCGATACCACGTGGCCGGTAAAGCCCCATTCCCCGCGCAAGATCGTTTGCAGCAGATAGGAATTGCAGCAGCTCGGCACGCCGTTGACGGCGTTGTAGGCGCCCATTACGGCCTCCACCTCGCCCTCCTTTACGGCAGCCTCGAAGGCCGGCAGATAGGTCTCGCGCAGGTCCTTTTCGCTCACCTCGGCGTTGAAGCCGTGGCGGATGCTCTCGGGGCCGGAATGCACAGCGAAGTGCTTGGCGCAGGCAGCCGCCTTCAGGTGCGCGCCCCCGCGCTGCTGGACGCCCCGGATGAACGCCACGCCGAGGCGGGAGGTGAGATACGGGTCCTCGCCGTAGGTCTCCTGCCCGCGGCCCCAGCGGGGATCGCGGTAGATGTTCACGTTGGGGCTCCAATAGGTAAGGCCGTAATACTGGGCGTGGTCGCCCCTACGAAGGGCGTTGTTGTATTTCGCGCGGCCCTCCTCGGCGATCACCGCGCCGATCTTCCCCAACAGTTCAGTATCAAAGGCGGCGGCCAGCCCCGTGGCCTGCGGAAATACCGTAGCCGTGCCCGCGCGGGCCACCCCGTGCAGCGCCTCGTTCCACCAGTCGTATTGCGGAATGCCAAGCCGCGCCACCGCAGCGGCTGAGTTCGTGAGCTGGCTCACCTTTTCTTCCACCGTCATTTCGGAGATCAGTTTTTTGATTGCTTCCTGCGTCATAACAACACCTCTTTCATCGATATTGTAGCATACAACGGACGGGAAATAAAGGGAGATTTTATTATTTCAATGCATAATGCGTAATTATCCGTGTTTCAGGCCTTGGAAGGCTTATTTCACTTTTCGTGCCGCGGACGAAGGTCGCCGAGATCTGCCTGACGCCCTTCCCCTCTTTCTTGTGTTTTTCTTTTATTTATGCTATTATATGAACCGGAACGGAGATGACGGCATGAAATACGAGTATAAGATCATCCGCAGCGACAGGAAAACGCTGGCGATCCAGATCACGCCCGAGGGTCTCGTGGTGCGCGCGCCCCGGCAGATGATCGCGGCGGAGATCGAGAGATCCGTGAACGCGCATGCGGACTGGATCGAAAAGCACCTGCCCAAGGCGGAGCGGACCCGGGAAGCGGGCCGCGCCAACCGCCTAACGGTTCCCGAGCTGAACGCCCTTGCCGAACAGGCGCTGCGGTATATTCCCGCCCGCGCTGCCTTTTACGCGCCGAAAATGGGCGTCACCTACGGCCGCATTACCATCCGCAATCAGCACACCCGCTGGGGGAGCTGTTCTACCAAGGGCAACCTGAACTTCAACTGCCTGCTGATGCTCGCCCCCAAAGAGGTGATCGACAGCGTTGTGGTGCACGAGCTCGCCCACCGCAAGGAGATGAACCATTCGCCCCGCTTTTACGCCGTGGTGAAAAGCGTTTTTCCCGAATACGACCGCTGGCACGGCTGGCTGAAGGAGCACGGCGCGGAATTGCTCGCCCGATTGCCGGACGGGGATTAAGGAAGCGATTTTAAGAATTTCAGTTTATCGCGCTGATAGCGCGAAGCTGCAAGCTACAAGCTGCAAGCTG
>CAMVBR010000351.1 GCA_947165755.1 uncultured Clostridia bacterium | reverse complement strand
CGCGCCCATTTCTCATAATCCGCGGGCGGCAGCAGGAATTCGCGGTCCCGCACCGGGTCGCTGTAGCTGATTCCCAGACGGAAGAAGGGCTCCATGCCCGCATCCGCGATCGAGGCGATCACCTTGTCGCATTCGGCGAAGCTGTAGGCGCTTTCGTCGTCGGCGTCCCTTGAAAAATCGGGAAAGATGTTGTGGATATCGGTGGCGTGGATATCGTGCGTGCGGCACGAGGTCATGTTCGCCTCGGTGAAATACCGGTTGATCTCGCTGTCCGTTTCATATTCGGGCATTCTGCCGATGTTGTGGACGGGCCGGATCAAGCCGACCGTATGCTCGAAATCGATCCGTATCACGTTGGGCGTGAAAACGAGCTGTGAAAGGGAAGAGAGGAACGCAAGGGCCGCCGTGAAAAAACCGATGATTTTCTGCAGCATGAAACCGCCTCCTGTAAAATAATGCCGGGATGCATTTTTTTAATATCAAAACCGATCTTCTTTTCGGATCGGTATTTATTCGCCCGTTACGCTGCCGGCGTTCACCGGGAAGGTGAAATAGGTGTCGGGGTAAGGCTCGTTTTCCAGCGTAAAGTGCCACCATTCCTCGGGAAGGGGCTTGAACCCGTGCGAGAGCATGCCCTCGCGCAGGCGCATACGGTTGGCGTACTGCGCCTCGGTGATCTCCTTGTAATCGGGGTGGCTGAGCTCGCCGAAGAAATCGAATACGCCGCCCATATCCAGCTCCTTGCCCGTGCGCATATCCACCAGCGTCAGGTCCACGGTGCTGCCGCGGCTGTGGCCCGAATGCTCGGCAATGTAGCCCTGCGGGAAGAGCACGTCCTTGGTGAGATCGGGGTAGAAGTATTCCTTCATGCGCGTGTCTTCCGTATCCTGCGCCCAGCGCACGAAATGGCTCACCGCCATCTGCGGGCGGTAGGCGTCGTAGATCTTCAGGCGGTACCCCTGCGCGATAAAGTCGTCCGAGGCGGCCTTCAGCGCGGCGGCGGCCTCTTTGGTGAGCAGCGCCACCGGCGCCTCGTAGCCGTCGATGCGGTCGCCCACGAAGTTATAGGTGGAATAATAGCGGATCTCCAGGATCGCGTCCGGCACGGCGTTTGTGAGCAGCACGAAATCCGATGCGTCGTTCGAGAGGGTCACGCCGTCCTCCGCGATTTCGGTGGTGGGCTCCTTCGCCGTTGACGGCGCGGGCGTTTTCCCGCAGCCGCTAAAGCCCGCCGCGGCCGCAAGCAGCAGCGCGGCAAACGCGGCGCAAAGGCCTTTGCGTGCGATCTTCATGGTAAAACACTCCGTTTTCTCTGTTTTTTGTTTGTTTTGTGCCATATTTTCTCATTCAAAATCATATCACAGGTTTGCACCGCGTGTCAATTATTTCCCACGGATCGGGCGCGCGCGTCGTTCGGGCCGCCGGAGGCGCATGCCGTATCGCCGTTTTTCGCCGAAAAAAAGGTTGTTCACCTTGTTTTTTTATGTTATAATAAAAAACCACATACAAATCGCGGGAGGCGCAACGATTTGAAGATAAGTAAAAAACTGATCATATCCATGCTGGCGCTTACCCTCGGCACGCTGCTGCTTGCCGAGGCGGGGCTTTTTTCCGTCATTACCGGGCTCAGGGACGATACGCGGCAGATGTATGCCGATTTGAAAACGGAGGCCTGGCAGACGATCGAGGAGGGGCTGTATTCGCTGGATTCCGATTCGCTGGGCCTGATCGCGGACTTGCAGACGGAGGTAACGGATTCCCGCCTCAGGATCGTGAAGGACGCGGTGGAGCAGTCGGCGGAATTTGCCGAACGGCTCTATGCGTCGCCGTGGGAGCATACGGCTTCCCCCTACGCCCCCGTGCATCTGTCCGCTGCGCCGCCCACCCTTTCGGCGCGGTATATGTTCAGCTCCGGGGTGGAAGAGACCGCCGCGCTGAACGAGGAGCTGCGGCTGATCTCGAATATGGAAGAGATCTTCGCGCCCATCATGCGCTACAACAGCCGCTTCTTCGATAATCTCTACGTCGGCACCGCCAGCGGCATCTTTTACCAGTATACCGCCAACAACGTTTTTCGTGAAAACTACGTGGTCACCCAGCGGCACTGGTACGTAAACTCCGTTACCACGCCCGATCAGGTGATGTGGAAGGAAACGGAGATCGATTCCTACGGCCGCCCCTGCATCACGGCGTCCATGGCCGTAAAGGACCCGGCCGGCAATATCGTTGCCGTGGTGGCGGCGGACGTGAACGCCGATCAGATGACGTCCAACGTGATCGGCAGAGGCCTCGGGAAAACGGGCGAGACCTTCATTCTCGGCGCAGAAAGAGATCTGCTGGCGTACAGCGCTTTTAAGGAGGACGTTGACGCGCACGGCGGGCAGCTCTATAACGCCTTCGCCGATCACTTTGCCGACCCCGAGACCGTGCTGAAAAAAATAGATAACTGCGTCAGACGCGGCAGCTACGGCAGCGCGTTCCACGCCGAGTTCAACGGGCGCGAGATCTTCATGACCGCCCGCAGGATCCCCTGCACCGGCTGGCTGCTGTGCACCGGGATCAACGCCGAGGAGATCACCGACCCCATCGACAGCGTCAGGACCCGGTCGGACGATATCTTCAACAACGCGCAAGCGGAAATGTCCGCCGAATTCAAGAGCCTGATCGTAGGGGCCGTGGTGAGCACCGTGCTGCTCGCGCTGGCCGCCGCCGTGATCGCGTATTTCATTTCGCGCACCATCTCCAAGCCCATCATCCGGCTTACGGATACGGTAAAGAACACCGGCGAGGGCGATTTCGACAGGAAATCGGATATCGACACCCGCGACGAGGTGGGCGATCTTGCGAGGGGCTTCAACAAGATGCAGGACGATCTGAAGCACTATACCGAGCACCTGAAGACCGTTACCGCCGAAAAGGAGCGCATCGGGGCCGAATTGAACGTGGCAACGCAGATCCAGGCCGATATGCTGCCGCGCATCTTCCCGCCCTTCCCGCAGAAGAGCGAGATTGACCTGTTTGCCTCCATGAACCCCGCCAAGGAGGTGGGCGGCGACTTCTACGATTTCTTCCTTGTGGATAACGACCATCTTGCCCTTGTGATCGCGGACGTTTCGGGCAAGGGTGTGCCGGCGGCGCTGTTTATGGTGATCTCCAAAACCCTGATCAAAAACCGCGCCATGCAGGGCGGCAC
>CAMVBR010000350.1 GCA_947165755.1 uncultured Clostridia bacterium | reverse complement strand
AGAGAAGGGCGGAAATTTGTACAAATTTCCGCCCTTTTGAATAAGTTAACGAAAAATTGAAAGCAATCATTGCTTTTTTTGTATACTTATATTATAATCATTGATATGAAAACGGTATTGATCAAAGAGGACATCTTGTCCCGCAACAACGAGCGCGCAAAGGAGGTCCGCGACGTCCTGCGGCGCGAGCATATTTATTATATCAACGTCATGTCCTCTCCGGGGGCGGGCAAGACCACGCTGCTCACGGGGCTTATAAACGCGCTCAAAGAGGAGTTTCGCATCGGCGTGATCGAGGCGGATATCGATTCCGATACCGACGCCCTTGCTATGGAGCACGCCACCGGCGTAAAAACCATCCAGATGCACACCGGCGGGGCCTGCCACATCACCTGCCAGATGAGCATGGAGGCGCTCGAGGCGCTGGGGCTCGAGGGGCTGGACGTGGTGTTCCTCGAAAACATCGGCAATCTGGTGTGCCCGGCGGAGTTCGATACCGGGTCAAATATGAACCTCGTGCTGCTCAGCGTGCCCGAGGGGGACGATAAGCCCCTGAAATACCCGCTGATGTTCGAGGTGGCTTCGGCCGTGGCGGTCACGAAGACGGACGTTGCGCCCATCTTCGATTTCGACCGTGAAACGGCTATTAAAAACGTACGTTTCAGAAACCCGCAGGCGCCGGTATTCTTTACCGCCGCAGCGAAAAACGAGGGTGTGAAAACGCTTGCGGAATTTCTGAGAGGCGAAATAAAGAAAACGATCCAATAACAGGAGGTTTATTTATGGCAAACACAAGCGATCGTATCTGTATCATCGGCGGCGGCCCCGCAGGGCTTTCCAGCGCCATGTACCTTGAGAAAAAGGGCTACACGGATTACGTGATCTATGAAAAGCTGGGCAAGGTCGGCGGCAAATGCTGGTCCCCGAAGATCAAGGTGAAGCACAACGGCGTCGAGGAAGAAAGAAGCTTTGAAACCGGCGCGATCATGGGCGCCATTACCTACCATGCCGTCAGCGAAATGGAAGAATTCGGCGGCTACTATCACAAGGGGCCCGATTTCAAGCACGGCGAGCCGAACATGCGCCGTGAATTCCGCAAGCTGGACGGCACTGTGGACCATCCCTTCGAGCCCAAGGTGAATTTCTCCATCAAAAAGATGCTCGGCCTGTTGAAGCTCAAAAAGCAGATGAAAAAGCTCAACGAGCTCATGAAGACCAAGTACGTCGGCTACGACTGCTACGGCCATCTCGGCGTGGCCAAGGGTGAATACTACGGCATCTCCAAGGGCGTAGACGGCTACTGCGGCGCTACCAAGGCCAATTCCTTCCCCAACTACATCAAGGGCGTCAACCCCAACCTGAAGGATCTTGCCCTGCCGTTCTCCGAGTTCTGCAAGCTCAACGGCGTGGAAGAGGTCCAGCGCATCTGGATCGCGCCCTTCACCTCCTTCGGCTACGGCTTCTTCGATGAGATCCCCGCCGCGCTCGTGATGAAATATCTCGACGTGACCACGGCGCTGGAGTTCGTCAACATGAAGCTCTGGACCTGGCAGGACGGCACGCAGGCCATCTACGAGCACGTCAACGCCAAGCTGAAGCACCCTGCCGTGCTCGAAACCGAAGTGGTAAAGGTAGAGCGTCCCGAGGGCAAGGTGCTGGTCACCGTAAGAAGCAAAGACGGCGTGGAGACCACCGAGACCTTCGATAAGCTGATCGTTACCACCCCGCTCGATTACTTCAAGGATTACGCCGACGCCACGGCGGAGGAGACCGAGCTGTTTTCCAAGATCATCCACGAGAGATACTGCGATTACATCGCCACCTTCGAGCCCGGCAAGAGCCCGAACATCTCCGGCTACATGGTAGACAACATGGTGCCCGAACGCCTCGGCCACGCGATGGTGTACTACAACAGATGGCAGCATCTCGACAGAGACTGCCCCGCCACCGTATACGCGCTTGCCAACCATACCGGTTCTCCCGACGTGGACTTCGATACCGTGATGACCACCATGGACGAGGATATGAAGAAGGTTGGCTTCCCGATCAAAGAGAAGCTCTACGCGCAGGAGGTATATTACTGCCCGCACGTATCCGCAGCGGATTACGCCGCCGGTTGGTACGACCGTCTTGAGGCGCTGCAGGGCTGCAAAAACACCTACTACGCCGGCGAGATCATCTCCTTCGGCGATATGGAAGATACCTGCGCGGCCAGCAAGGATATCGTAGGCAGATTCTTTTGATCCCGCGAGGTGACCCATGCAGGAAGTGAGGACCATCCTTCTGAAAAAAAGCGTGTTCGAGGATAACGACCGCGCAGCCGACGCCCTGCGCGCCGAAATGAAGGCGAAGGGCGTGTGCCTCGTGAACGTGATGTCGTCCCCCGGCAGCGGCAAAACCACGCTGCTGGTGGCGCTGATCGAAGCGCTGAAGGCCCGGTACCGCATCGGCGTGATGGAGGCGGATATCGACTCGGACGTGGACGCCGTGACCGTGGCGAAAAAAACCGGCTGCCGCTCGGTGCAGCTGCATACGGACGGCATGTGCCACCTGGACGCCGGTATGACGGCCCAGGGGCTTGCCGCGCTCGGGGAAGACCTTGATCTGATCTTTCTTGAAAACGTGGGCAATCTTGTCTGCCCGGCGGAATACGACACGGGCGCGGCGCTCAATATCGTGATCCTCTCGGTGCCCGAGGGGGACGATAAGCCGCTCAAATACCCGCTCGTATTTCAAAACTGCGACCTTGCCGTTGTAAGCAAGCTCGATGCGCTCCCGTATTTTACCTTCGATCTTTCCCGCTGCCGGGAAAACGTGCGCATGCGCAACCCCGGCGCGCAGGTGATCGCCGTTTCGGCGAAGACCGGCGAAAACATGGAAGCGCTCATCCAATGGTTTATCAGTAAATTAGAAAATTTTTGAGGTGTGAACTATGCCCAAACAGAGCACGGTAGTCATCAGCGGCTACCAGAATGAAAAAGAGGTTCGCAAGAACTATCAGAAGCTCGCCAAAAAGATCACCGACGTGGTGGTGCACAAAATCGGCGGCGTTTCCGCCAACGACCCCGAATACTGGGGCCTCAGAGAAATGCTCACCCCTGAAATGGTGGATATGTGCAACAAGATGAAGCTCAGAAAGCACTACACGCTCGACGACCTCATCAAGCTCCACAAGGGCGTGGACCCGAAGCATATCGAAG
>CAMVBR010000349.1 GCA_947165755.1 uncultured Clostridia bacterium | reverse complement strand
CATCCGCATACGAAGTAAAAGACGAAGAAAACAAACTCTCAGACGTGGGTATGACTACAACGTTTTTCAATACCGCTACCACGCCCCCGATGGACGGCAGGATCCCTGAGGACTGCGCCGCTTACGATATGCTGATCGATAACGCACTGAAAACCGCAGCCGGATTCAAAGCGCTGGAAAACGTATACTATTTCTCGATTCCCTGCTGCCTTACCGATATCGATGAAAACGGCAATTCCGTGCCGGACGTTGAGAAGATGGAATACATGTTTACCGTATCCTCCCGCGAGATGGGCAAATATACCGGCTATACCGCAGGCGGCTATTATCTGGATGAGAGCTGGCAGCCGAACGACGGGCTTGTGAACACCATCTCCGCCCGCGCTCCTTTCGGCGCGCCACAACAGGATTTTGACGAAAACAACATTCAGCCCGGCATATGGAATGTGATGCCCACCTACCGCGGCGATCATATGAGCCTTGAAGGCGGATTGCTGAAAACCAACAATGTGCGTCAGCTTTACGCGGATCTGATCAGAACCATCAACGGCATCGGGGCATGATCCCGTAATACCATCCTAAGCGCCGCCGCGTGCGGCGTTTTTTTAAGTTTGGAATTTCTTTTTTATTGCGCAGCTGCTGCGTGCTGAACTGCTATTACTTTGTGTTCTCAACTATTTACAAAAAGGGTATAGATTTTATGCTTTTATTGTGTTAGAATAATCAAGAAGGGGGCAGAGATATGGATATTATGGATATCGCCTCAAAAGCGGTGCGGAAAGTGAGCGCGGCTTACGGCAAAAAAGTGCAAAAAGAAGTGGTAAAGCAGACCATAGAGCGAAACGCTCCGGTTGAGATCAAAGGCAAGGGCTGGCGACTCGGCTTTTCAAAGGACGACATCATGCCGGATCTGGTTTCCGGTAAAACGTATTATATCGCGGGGCACGGTTCCGGCCATAAGATGGAGGGCATTCTTACCCCGGTATACATCCATGCCGTTTGGATCGATTGCTGCGGTGACGAGGGGATCCTTTGGCTTTCCGCCGATATCGTGGGCATGACAAATACAGAAGTTGAAATCATCCGGAACCGGATCAGTTCCTCACGGGTGATCAAAGGCTGCAAAGCGGTAAATTTCAGCTGTACCCACTCCCACTCCGGCATTGATACCGTAGGCTATTGGGGCAAACCGTTTCTGAGCATCCCGGCCGACGGAAAAGATCCGGATTATATGGAGCTGATCTACAAAAAGGCCGTAAAAGTGAGCGAAGAGGCTTACAGCAATCGTAAACCCGGCCGCCTTTACTCCGGGCGCGCCGCGATCCCGGACGGGCTTCATTCCAAACGGCCCTTTATCGAAAAGCATGAGGTGCTCTCGCGTCTGCGTTTCTCCCCAGCGGACGGAAGCAAAGAAACATGGCTGATCAACGTGGGGGCGCATCCCAATTCGTTGGGCGGCGACAACCGGCTGCTTTCGGGAGAATATCCCTATTATCTGAGCGAAGAGATCAAAGAACAAACCGGAGCCGACGTACATTTCGGCATCGGGGCCATCGGCGGTATGGACGCAGCCCAGCTGGATGAAAAAGACCCGCAGCGCTGTATTCGGCTGCAGGGAAAGATGTACGCAGAGGCCGCCATCGGCATTACGGAAGAAACCGCGCTGAAACCCGTGATCCGATTTATAAAAAGAGCTTTTTATCTGCCGGTGGACAACAACGTATTGACGTTTCTTGCCATTCGCGGCACCATGAGCTTTCACCCGTTCCCTGATAAGTCCTCCGCAACGGGTCTCTGCATGAAAACGGAAATGACCTATCTCACACTGGGGTCGCAGAAAATTCTGATGCTGCCGGGGGAGAACTTTATCTCCACCGTTTTCGGCGGCTACTACGACGCGGCAACCTCCCCCACCGGCGAAGGGCCGGAGGTGAACGCCCTTCCCCTTGCCGAGATCACGGCGGATAACAATATGATCGTATACGGCAACACGAACGATATGACGGGCTATTGCATGGAGAAAAACGTGTTTGTTCTGAACCCCACGCAGCCCTATCTGAACACCGCCACCGACCGTTTCGGCGAACGCCATTACCACGAAACCAACTCCATGGGGCCACGCACCCACGAGGTGATTGCCAAAACGCTGGAAGAAGTGGTAGAAGATTTTGAACAATGATCAAAAAAATGGACCCGTAGATTTCTGCAGGTCTTTTTTTTATACACATGTTTTTATACTACACGCAATCAGCCCGCGCTGACGATTATCACGTCCACGTTATCGCCGCTGAAGGCATAGATCATGGCGGCGTTTTCCTCACCGGCGGGCAGCGTTCCGGCAAACCGATAGGCGTCATAGCCCGAGATCAGCGTTTCACCGGTAAACAGATCGATGAGATCCGCCTTACCGCCCTCTTCGGCAACAACGGCAAACAGTTCCCCAAGCTTTTCACCGGCAGGCACATAGTTCTTTGTGTTGAAAATGTACATCTGCGGATTTTCCGCATCCTCGCCGGCGATATAGAACCCGTTGATCCGCGGCGCGGCAAGCGGTTCTTCCATTTCAACAAGCGCCTTGCCCGCAGGATCGTAGTAGGTATAAAAACGGGATTTTACCCCCGCTTCGTTCTTACCTTCGGCATAGAGATACGCGCCGCGGCCGAAAAGATCGTCTAACCCGCCGCCGAGGGCGGTACGTCCCCCCGTTACCTGACGCCCTGCGTAATAAAGGCGATTTGACGTAAACAGATAATCGCCATACGCCGTATAGGTCGCATCCGGCGTATTGCTCTCATACGTGCCGGGAATCCTTGCGCCGGTTTCATCAAGGAAGAAGAAACTGTAGGTTTTATTCTCATTTGGTTTGTTTGCGGCACAGCAATAGTATTTCAGCTGCGCATCGTAATACAGAGAATATTCCTGCGGATCGTAGGAAAAGCGCTTTTCCCCATTGGGCGAATATACGGTTGCAATGGTATTCTCAAGCAGATAATAATCGCCGCTTTCAAGCATTTCGGCCCCTTCCGGCACAATAAAACCGAGCGCCGTTGTAATATGCCGCGCGCCTTTTTCATCCGTCCAGCCCACAAGCTCGCCGTTTGCGAACCATTTCGCCTGCGCCGTACCTGCCGCCTGCGGCAAGGGCATCATCGTAGGCAGATCGTAGAGCTGCCATTCGCCCTTAAAATACACGTTGCGCTCTTTT
>CAMVBR010000348.1 GCA_947165755.1 uncultured Clostridia bacterium | reverse complement strand
CCGCAGGCCAGCTGGTCGCTTACCGCGATCACGTCCGCCTCGGCCGCCGCGGCGTTCAGAGCGCGCAGCAGGGCGTTTTCCGTTTCTTCGGAAAGGGGCCCGTAATTTTCAAAATCCAGACGGGGATCTTCGTATACCACGTCCGAAATGCCCTCCCGCAAAGGCTTTGCGTAGCAGGGGGTGACCCGCGCGGGGTCGGTGATCAGCCCGTTCTGCGCCGCGCCGAGGACGGAGAAGCACTCCCTTGTCAGGTAGCCGCGCCAGTCTTTGCCCAACACGGAAACCGGCAGCAGGGCTTTGATCCCCAGCGCCGCCGCGTTTGCCATCACGTTGCCGCCGCCCCCCAGAGAATACCGCTCTTTGGTAACGGGCAGCGGAAAATGGGGCGTCTCGCGCGAGAGCGCGCTCCGTTTCATATCCGCGTGCCAGTACATATCCAGGCACACGTCTCCGATCACGCAAACCGTAACGCCCTGTATCTTTTCAAAAATCGAATCCAGAAGTTGAAGCTCCAATTCGATCAGCTCCTTTTCATGTTTCATTTTTCATCGTTCATCTGAACGCATGAAGCCTGCGAAAGATATCAACCTTCACGCATCACGCTTTATCTGTCTGCAGCCCTTTCCACAGGCTGGGTATGGTCACCTCGTGGTTGCCGCAGATATACAGGCCCACGCCGCCCATGGATACGGGGCGGTTGATCACGTTTTTGCGGGGGCGGTAGTAGTATTCGTAGGTATCCTTGCCCACGTCGGACTTGTAATCCCCCAGCGGGATGATATCGAAATTGGCTGTGGTGATGTGCTTCAGCATATGCCCCTGATTGCGGGCGATGGAAAGGGCCTTCAGAAACACCTCCGCCCCGGTGACGGCGGAGCCGATGTTCAGGTGCACGCCGGCGTCGTCCAGCGCGGCGACGGAAGCGCAGAAAAAGCCGAAATCTTTGCCGCTGGTCTGCCCCAGGGCGGCAAAATCCGCCGCGGGGTGCTGGTGGATGATATCGGTGCCCATGGTGACGTGGTAGGTGACCGGTACGCCGCAGCGGTAGGCCCGGTAAAATACGCAGTGGTCGCGGTAGGGGAATCTTTCCGGGTGCGCCTCTACGTAGGCGGCAAGGCTCTGGCCGTAGCCGAGGCCCGCAGCCGCGCCGCGCCTGATCGCCTCGTTCATCCACGCGCCGGTTTCCTCCCACATGCCGAAGGAACCGTCCTCTATGGCGGTGGGCACGTGCTCGGAGGTGCCCCCCAGATACGCCAGCTCAAAATCGTGGATGGAGCCCGCGCCGTTGGAGGCGAAGTGGTCGATCCAGCCCTGCTCTGCCAGCGAGATCAGGTAGTTTGAAAGCCCGCACTTGATCACGTGCGCGCCGTAAAAGCAGGTCACCTTCTGCCCGGCGGCCTTGGCCTTTTTGATCTGCCGCAGCAAAATCTCAAACTCGTCGCTTGTAAAAAGGCCGTCCTTTTCCGCGTTAGGTACGCGGAGGTTTTCAATGGTAACCAGATTGTGCCTTCCGGCGGCGGAATAGGTTTTTGTTTTTGAAAAATCGATGGATTCGGGGGTGAACACGGTTGATTCCCTCTCTTCTGTTTTATCTTTTCAGAATATAGCATACCACGGAAGCTGAAATAATACAAGAAGAACGCATTTTTTTTATCTGTCTGTTCCCGAAACCGTATCGTCTGTTCCCTTTTGCTTGCATTCTTTTTCAATCTCTGTTATGATGAACACAGTGAGAGCCGGGCAGGAAGAACAGAGAATGCGATACCGTAAACATTCTCTTTCGGGCGGTAAAGTATTTCGGGTAAAACACCCTGAACGGCTGAAAGGAGGTGCGGCTATGGCTTCGGTTATTGCGGGCGTGGGACATTCGTCCGTGCTGTATGCGGTGCTCGCGGCGCTGAATATGGCGGCAGGCGCGGCGTGGCTGTTCTTCCGCGTCCGTCCGCGCGGCAAATGGTATCTTCTTGCTTTGTGCGGCGCGATGCTGCTGGCCGTGGGCGCCATGCGGCCCTTCGCCTTTGACACAAGCCTGCAGGCGGTACGGATGTGGAACGTTGTTTCTACCCTGGTTCCCTTTGTGTGCGTACCGATCCTCTATCCGCCGCGCGTGTGCTGGAAACCCATACTTGCCGTGCTGGGGTATGAATTTGTGGCGGCGGTCAAGTATATCATTCTGCTGCTGTTTTTCAATTACGACAACGATAACGTTAACGATCCGCTTGAGCTTGTGGTGGAGCTGCTGCTGAACGTCGCCGTGCTTCTGCTGCTCTTCTTTTTGCTGCAGCGCTTTGCTGAGAAGCGCGACGTGCCGATCGCCGTCACCCGCATGGGCGCGGTACTGTATGTGCTGATCGTGGCCACGGTGGTTGTGTTTATGACGTCCATTTCGCTGCTCGGCTCGGTCTATTCCGAAGAGGACCAGGCGCGGTTCGCGTTTACGCTGCTCAATATACCGATGTTTGCGGCAACCGTAACCACCGCGGCGCTGAGCGTTTCCAAAAGCCGCCAGCAGGAACGCGCTTATAAAGAACAGCTCGATCAGCAGATCCGGCACTACGAGATGATGGAACGCATGAACGAGGATCTGCGCGTATTCCGCCACGATCTGCCGAAAATGCTCCGTCCGTTTGAAGCGTATGTGGAAAACGACGATTCCGAAGAGGCCAAACGGATCGCGCAGAAGCTGACCGGTTTTGCCGCGGGCCACGGCACGCGTTACAACACCGGCAACTACCGGCTCGATACGGTGCTGTTCTGCCAGCAGCAGATCGCGGAGAAGGACGGTATTACCATTAATTATACGTTTGGCTCCGTATTCCCGAGAGAGGGGATCGACCCGGACGATCTGTACGTGATCTTTCCGAACGCGCTCGATAACGCGATCGAAGCGTGCCGCAAGGTCGGCGGCCCCTGCGAGATCACGATCACGTCGCTCATCCGCGAAAACGAGGTGTTCGTCACGATCACGAACCCTGTGGCGGATAAGCTCACGGTGCGCGGCGGCGTGCCGCAGACCGACAAAAAAGACAAAAAGCTCCACGGCTACGGCTACCGCAGCATGAAAAAGGCCGCCGCAAAATACGGCGACAACAATATGGATTTTCTGCTGGAAAACGGAACCTTTACCCTGCGGTTCAATCTGAAATTCCAGCAGGACGGCACGGCCTGACCGCGCCGTTTTTTTGTATTCGAAAACCACTCGCTGGGCGAGTGGT
>CAMVBR010000347.1 GCA_947165755.1 uncultured Clostridia bacterium | reverse complement strand
ATCGATCTTCGGCATCCAGTGCTCCACGCAGAATACGTCGGTGATCATGTAAGAGGCCACGGGGGTGCCGTCCGCGGGGTCCAGAGTCACGTCCGAAACGGTGAGCTCGCCGTCGAATACGATCTCGTCGCCCAGCATATAGGTATCGTCGTATTCGCCGTCGTAGGTGTAGCGGTCGCAGATGGGCTGGATCACGTCGCCCTCTTCGAGCGTCTCCATGGCCTTGGCCACCGTGTCGGTCTCGCCGTCCGCGTAAATGAAGCGGGCGCCGGTCACGGCCGGGGCGTTATCGGTAAAGGTCACGATCAGCTCGGCGCGGTCGCCGTTGAGCAGCACGGGAATGCGGCCGGTGATCACCGAAGCGCCGTCCTCCGCGGTTTCGTCCATAAAGTAGTAGGCCACGGGCCGGTTGTTCAGGGCGATCCACATATTGTCGTATACGCCCGCAAGGTCGCCGTCCTCGGTCCAATACAGGATGTTGTCGAGGCCCAGGTCGATATAGCCCTTGCCGTCGTCCAAAAAGACGTTGAGCAGCACGCCCGTGATCTTCTTCCAGTTATCCTCGCTCAGGGTGAGCACCTTCACGTCCTCTTTATCCGTCCAAACGAGAAGCTCGTCGCTCAAAGCGTTTTCGGTGGCCACCTCGATCAGGGTCTCTTCGGGAATGCTGCGGTCAAACAGGCCGCTGCCGCCCAGAAGGGAGCCGAGATCCAGCCCCGAGGAGGTGCTGCCGCCGCCGAGCAGGGTGCCCAGCACGCCGGAGATATCCACGCTGCCGGAGGGGGCGCCGCCGCCGGTGAGGGAGCCGAACAGAGAGCCGAAGGGGCTGCCGGAGGAGGTGGAGGCAGCCTGGCCGGTGACCTCCAGGGTGGCAAATTTCTTGAGGCAGTCGGTGTAGCTGTCGTCAAAGCCGATGGCGTCAAGCTGCTTTACCGCGCTGTTCAGCTTGTTGGCGGTGCGGTAGGGGAAGTAGGCCGAAATGCCATAGGCGTTGGTGATGCCGGAGCCCACCTTGTTGTATTTTACCGCGCTCAGCAGGGTTTCTGCCAGCGATCTGCTCTCTTTGGTATCCAGATTCAGGGCGAGGTGCACAAGGTCGATCTGGTCCAGCTTGCTCGAGGTGGCAAATTCCTTGGTGTCCGCCCGCGCCGTGCTCACGGTCCGGTAGCCGCTGCCCGCGATCAGCTCCGCCGTGGAATCCGAAAACGCCGTCAGGGCGTCGCCCGCGGTCTGCGAGAGCTCCGCAAGGTCGATCACGCTCAGCGTGGCCTTCTGCCCGGGGCATTTCTGGCCGCAGACCGAAACGAAATCATCCACGATCTGCTTGCCGATCTCCAAGGTAGACATGGAGGTGTTGCCGGAGAGCTTCGTGAGCCAGTTGGTGTAGTACCAGCCGATGCCGGGCTCGGTCTCTTCGCTGGCGATCAGGTAATCGGCAAAGGGGCTCATGGCCAGCGCCGTTTCCAGCGTTGCCATCAGGCAGGCGTCGAAGCCGATAAAATCAAAGGTGACGCCCGCGTTGCGCAGGGCCGTTACAAGGTTGGGCAGGGTCATGGAGCCCGCGCCCGCGTTCTTTTCATCGTAGCCGAAGCCCGAAACCGTGCCGCCGCCGTGGTCCCAAAGGATCAGCTCGTTGCGGTTGGCGGGGTAGTTGGCGCGGCAGTAGTTGATAAAGCGGGTGAGCGTGGCGGCCGAGGTCATGGCCGCGCTGCCGTCGTCCTTTACCAAAAGGCGGAGCTGCCCGTTTTCCAGCTTGTAGATCTGGTTCACGCTGTTGGAAATGCCCGTGGTTTTCCACTGCCTGCAGCCGCCGGTGTATACCAGCACGTTCACGTTGCTGCCAACGGTGGCCTGCGCCATCTCGCGCAGGTCGTTCGAGGCCATGCCGCTTTTGGATTCCAGATCGGTGCCGCAAAGGTACACCATGATGGTAACCACGTCGTTGCCGTCGCCGAGAATGGTGGTGCGCTTGGCGCGCGCCTCGGGCTGAACGCCCGTATTCAGTTTGCCGGTGTTGTTCACGCCCTTCCAGCCTGAGGATACCGCGCCGCCGCCGGCGTAGTTGGCGGAATACCCGCCCAGCAGGCTTTCCAGCAGGGAGCCGCCGGAGGACCCGTGCGAGCTGCTCTGCGTGGCTGCGGGGGTGGAGGGCGTATCGGTATTCGAGCCGCCGAACAGGCTCTTGCCGCCGAAGATCGCGGCGATCACCACGATAACGATCAAAATCAGGCCGCCCTTGCCGAGCCCGCGGGAGCCGCCGCTGCGCTGCTGCCCGCCGCCGCTGCCGCCGGTGCGCCGGTGTTGATAACCGTCGCTCTTGCCTACGGGGCCGGTGCCCAGGCCCTGCCCGTGGGTGGAAACCGAGCCGCCCGCGCCGCCGCCCACGCGCTGCCGGCCGGAGGGTCTGTTTACAGGTGTGTTTGCCATGTTGATACTCTCCTTAATTGGAAAAATGATTATAAACAGATTTTATCAAAGCGTATTATAAAAATCAATGGGTTTTTCGTGAAAAAGCCTCAGAACCCAAGCGAATCGTTCACCAATATCACGTGGATGCGGTCCGCGTGGCGGGAATAGCGGGTGATCAGAAACTGGCAGCAGATGGTATCGGGGCTTTTGCAGTTGAAGCAGGTCCCCTTTTTCGTGCAGGGGGTGTTCAGCCCGAAACGCTGGGCGTTGATGGGGGCGGCCACCTCGCGGGCGCGCTTCAGGGCGCTGTCCGTATCGCCGCAGATCTTGTTCATGCCCACGATGAAGATCACCCTTTTCGGGCCCTGCGCAATGGCGGAAACCCGGTTGGCGTTGCCGTCGATGTTCACGATCACGCCGTCGCTGCTCATGGCGTTGGCGGAGGTGAGGAACACGTCCGCGTCGTAGGCGGCCAGCATGGCGGCGCGCTTGTCTTCATAGGCGTCGCGGTCGATAAAGCGGTAGTTTCCGTTCTTCAAAGCGTCCGCAAGGCCGATCTCCAAGGCGCTGGTGCAGCCGCCCATGGTCACGCTGCTGCCCTCGCCGATGAGCGACAGCGCCAAAGCCAGCGCGGCCTCTCTGCTTTCGGCGTAGTGGCCGGTCATGTTGCGGCTCTCCAGCCCCTTGATCACGGTTTGGGCCAGCAGCTCGTTTCTGTGAAACGTGTTTTTGTTCATATCATCGTCCTCCGTTCTTTTTATATTTTCATTATAACAAGTTTATAAAGCGCGGTCAAGGAAATTGCAGTTT
>CAMVBR010000346.1 GCA_947165755.1 uncultured Clostridia bacterium | reverse complement strand
TTGATAAGCACTATATCAATTTTCCCTGCAGTGAATATACCTTTTCCGGTTATTCGGATTACGTTTATACCCGCGGCGCGGAATTCCTTTATCAGCTGCAGAAAACGATGGGGGAGACCGGTTTCTTTGAAATGCTCTCTCAGTGGTACCTCGGTAACCGTCTGCAGGTGGCGCGCGGCAGCGATTTTGTAAAGCACGTGCTGCAGTATAACGATACGCAGGCCGTAAAAGACCTGATCAACGATTATCTGAGCGACGAATACGTCAAATAATTTTCCCCGGGAGCGTTCTTTCGAATGCGGCTAATGTTCCGATACCTGAAAAAATACCGGCTGATCAGCATACTTGCGCCTTTGTTCAAGATGGCAGAGGCGCTTTTGGAGTTATTTGTGCCCGTGGTGGTGAAAAATATCATCGACGTTGGCATCGCCGGAAAAGATACGTCCTATATCGTAAAATGCGCCGCGCTGCTGGTGCTGCTGGCGCTGATCGGCCTGGCTTTTTCGATCACGGCGCAATATTTTTCCGCCCGGGCTGCGGTGGGCTTTTCCGCGGACCTGCGTGAAGACCTGTTTCGCCATGTCTCCGGCTTCAGCTACAATAAAATCGACCGTATGGGCGCTTCCGCCCTGCTCACCCGCCTTACCAGCGATACGGACCTTGCCCAGAACGGGGTGAATCTTACGCTGCGCCTGCTGCTGCGCTCGCCCTTTGTGGTGTTCGGCGCGGTGATCATGAGCTTTACCGTGGATGCGAAAACCGCCCTGATCTCCGCCGGCGCCGTGCCCGTGCTGGGGCTGGTGATCGTGGGCGTGATGCTGTTTACCATGCCGCTGTATAAACGGGTGCAGGAAAAGCTCGACGGGGTACTTGGCCACACCCGCGAAAATCTGAGCGGCGTGCGGGTGATACGCGCCTTCTCAAAAGAGCAAGCCCAAACCGATGAATTCGCCGAAAAAACCGGGGCGCTGTTTTCCGTGTCTTTTTTTGCGGGCAAGATCTCTTCTCTGCTGAACCCCGTTACTTATATTCTGATCAATTTCGCCACCATCCTGCTGATCTATACCGGCGCGCTCCGGGTGGATCGCGGCCTTCTTACCCAAGGCGCGGTGGTGGCGCTGTATAACTACATGGCCCAGATCCTTGTGGAGCTGATCAAGCTCGTGAATCTTGTGGTCACCGTATCCCGTGCGCTGGCAGGCGCAAAGCGCATTGAAAGCGTGCTGGCGGAAAACGCCGATCTCTCTCTCAGGGGCGTCAGCTTTACCGCCCGGGGCGGCAGCCTCGGCGTGATCGGCGCCACCGGCGCGGGCAAAAGCAGCCTGATCGACCTGATCCCCCGGTTTTACGACGTAAGCGCCGGTGAAGTGCGCCTGTTCGGCCATAACGTAAAGGCGTATTCCGCCGAAACGCTGCAGCGGCTGGTTGCCGTTGTGCCGCAGAAAGCGGTGCTGTTTTCCGGTACGCTGCGCGATAACCTGAAATGGGGCGACCCAAACGCTTCCGACGAAGCCCTATGGAGCGCCCTCGAAAAGGCGCAGGCGCTGGATTTTGTAACCGCCAAGGGCGAGGGGCTTGATTTTATGATCGAGCAGGGCGGCCGCAATCTCTCCGGCGGGCAGCGGCAGCGGCTCACCGTGGCGCGGGCGCTGGTGAAAAACGCCCCCGTTCTGATTCTGGACGATTCTTATTCCGCATTGGATACCGCCACCGAAAAGGCCATGCGCGCCGCGCTGCAAAACACCGGCGCAAGGCTGATTATTACCGTATCGCAGCGCACCGGCAGCGTTGCCGGGTGCGATCACATCTTAGTGCTGGAGGACGGCGCTCTGACCGCCGCCGGTACCCATGCTTCGCTGCTGGAAGAGAGCCCTGCTTACGCCTTTATCCACAGCTGTGAGGAAGGGGGCGCCGGCGTTGCCTGAGAAAAAACCGAAGAAAAAGGCCCCGAAGGGGACCGTGAAAAAACTGCTGCGCTTTTTGGGCGCGTATAAATGGCGGCTGGCGTTTTCGCTGCTGTGCTCCGCCGTGAACGCGGGGCTGAGCCTGTATATTCCGCTGCTGTTCGGCAGATGTATCGATCTGATCGTCGGCCCCGGCCAGGTGGACGCCGAAGAGGTGAAGCGCAGGCTTTTGTTCAGCGGCGGCCTGATTTTGATCAGCGCCCTGGGGGCGTATCTGGCGGCGGTGGAAAACAACCGCGTTACCGCCGGCGTAACGCGGGATATGCGCAACGCCGCGTTCCGCAAAATACAGATTCTGCCCCTTTCGTATCTGGATTCCCATCCCGCAGGGGATACCCTGAGCCGGGTGGTAAACGACGTGGACCGCTTTGCGGACGGCCTTCTGCTGGGCTTTACCCAGTTCTTTTCCGGGGTGATCACCATCATCGGTACGCTGGCGCTGCTGTTTTCCCTCAGCTGGCAGGTGGCCCTTACCGTGGTGCTGCTCACGCCCCTTTCGCTGCTCACCGCGCACCTGATCGCAAACCGCTCTTTCCGCTATTTTCAGCGGCAGGCGGCCATACGGGGCAGCCTTACCGCCGTAACCGAAGAAACGGTGGGCAACCTGAAAACCTTAAAGGCCTTCGGGCAGGAACAAAACGCCGGGCGCAGGTTCGGCGCCGTGAATACCGATCTGAAGGCAGCCTCGCTGAAGGCCATCTTTATCTCTTCCATCTCCAACCCCGGCACACGCTTTGTGAATGCGCTGGTGTACGCGGGGGTGGCGCTTACCGGCGCCTTAAGCGTGCTGGATGTGCTGGGTGGTGGCCTTACCGTGGGCCTGCTTACAAGCGCGCTTGGCTTTGCGAACCAATATACCAAACCCTTTAACGAGATCTCTTCCGTGTTTGCGGAAATGCAGAACGCCCTCACCTGTTTCGCCCGGGTTTCCGAGCTGATCGACGCGCCCGGCGAAGCGCCGGACCCTGCCTCCGCCGCAGAGATCAGCCGCGCCGAGGGCAACGTGGAGCTGAAGAACGTGGCCTTTTCTTACGATAAAAGCCGCGAATTCATAAAGGGCTTCAATCTGCGTGTGAAAAAAGGACAGAAGGCCGCCATCGTGGGCACCACCGGCTGCGGCAAAACCACCGTGATCAACCTGCTCATGCGCTTTTACGAGATCGACGGCGGCGAGATATTGCTGGACGGCACGCCGATTACGCAAATCACAAAGCGGAGCCTCAGGGGCAACGTGGGCATGGTGCTGCAGGATACGTGGC
>CAMVBR010000345.1 GCA_947165755.1 uncultured Clostridia bacterium | reverse complement strand
CGGTGTGATCTGTTCCTTCCTCCACCGTAAAGCTGCCCGAAACGTTGGCGTATTCATCGCGCGGGGAACCGATGCTGTCGGTGAGATAGATCTCCCATTCCACGAAGTCGCCCGCTTTGAAGGTGTAATTCACGTGATTATCGTTGAAACGGAGTCTGCCGCCCTGAATCGTGTTTAAAGTCCAGTAGGCGTCGCCCCGTTCGGTCACGGTGTGGGCCTCGTCGGCGCTTGTGATCTTCAGCCGGATAAACATATATTTGCAGCGGGCGTAAGCGCCGCTCCAAGCGGTGCTGAAATGCAAAGTGGTATCGCCCGCGCGGGCGGGTTCCATCTCCAGGTTGATCAGCTTGCGTTCCAGCAGCGTTTTGGGAACTACGTTGTAATAGCTTCTGCCTGAGACCTCCGCGCTTTCCGTGTAGCGGGTTTCGTCTTCGTCCGGCACCGCCTTGATCACGATATAAACGGCGCCGTCGCAATCCTCGGGAATGTCGGAGCCGATGTCAAAATTGTATTCCGTTTTGTAGCTTTCCGCATCCGTCTCCGTGATCAGGTCGTCGTCAATATAGAGCGCCAGGTGAAAATGATATTTCGCGTCGGCGGCGAGAACGGAGGCGTTGTTGTAGGTCCATTCGGCGTCCCAGGTATTGGGCACCCCGCCGATGCAGGTGAGCTTCCAGCTCCGCACCGCGGGCGCGGGCAGCGCGGGCTTCGGGGCGTTCTCCGCCGAGAATTCCACGGTGGGCGATACCGCCGCCGGCTCGCTGCCGGGGGCGTCGAAAACCCGCGCGGCAACGGTGAAATAGTATTTTCCGGGGCCGTTCTTCGCGATCAGCATGGAGGCGTCATACCGGGGATTGTAATACAGCGTCGTGTTGTACACCGCAGCGGGCGTATCGTCAGCGCCGAGCTTATACAGCGTAAATATGTACATCAGGGAGTATTCGATCTCCTCAATATCTTTGAGGGCGGAGGGAATCTCCCACTGCGCCGCGGCGCCGTCCCACGCAAGGTTTTCGGGCGCGGGGGTGGGCAGGTATTCCGGTTCGTCGGCGGCAAACGCCGGGAGCCCCGGCACGGCAAGAACGCCGAGCGCCATCACGGCCGCCAAAAAGAACGAAAGCAGTTTTTTCATGGGTGTTTCTCTTCTTTCCTGAAATATTTGGAGGAGAATGTGCCCGGGCCGCCGCGGAAAAGCCTTGCGGCAACCCCGATTTTATTATAGCACGGTTTTATAAAAAAACAAGAATCGATTGCATAAAATAAAATGCCCGTTCGGCGAAAATCCGATCCGATCTTTCAAAAAAATCTTGACAAACCTCCTTAACGCGCATATAATGAACCGTATAAAAGCGAAGAACGGGAAAAGTAACGCCCACACGGGTTCCCAGAGAGCGGACGGCGCTGGAAAGTCCGCATCCACGGGGGCGCGAAGAACACCCGGGAGCTGCCGCCTGAACCAACAGTAGGGCGCGCCGGCCGCCAACCGTTAGCGTGGCAGGCTTTCAAAGGGAAGCCGCAAAGGGGCCGAAAGGCAAAATAGGTGGTACCGCGGGCATCAGCTCGTCCTATTGCGTAGGACGGAGCTGTTTTTTTTAATTCGGAATTCGGAATGCGGAATTGCTTATCGTAATTTTATAAATTTTGTTAAGGAGAGATCTATATGAAACACACCGATATCAAAGCGATCGTGAACGACGCGTCCCTCGTGGGCAAAGAGCTCACCGTGTGCGGCTGGGTCCGCACGGCGCGGGATTCCAAAAACATGGCCTTCCTTGCGCTCAACGACGGCAGCACCCTCGGCCACCTGCAGATCGTCATCGATAAAAACGCGGGCGTTTCCCTGCCCCCCGAGGCGGTCAAGCTCGGCGCGGCCCTCAAGGTGGTGGGCACGGTGGTAACGAACCCCAACAACGGCTCCGCCGAGATCGAGGCCAAAGAGATCACGGTGCTGGGCCCCTCGCCCGAGGATTACCCGCTGCAAAAGAAGTTCCAAAAGCTGGAAACCCTGCGCGAAATGCCCCACATGCGCGTGCGCACCAACACCTTCAACGCCGTATTCCGCGTGCGTTCCGTTATGGCCGCCGCTATCCACCGCTATTTCCAGGAGCGCGGCTACGTGTACGTAAACACCCCGCTCATCACCGCGTCCGATTGCGAGGGCGCGGGCGAGATGTTCAAGGTGACCACCATCGGCTATTCCGATCAGTATAAAAACGCGGACGAGTATTATGCCGACGATTTCTTCGGCAAAAAGGCGGGCCTTTCCGTATCCGGCCAGCTCGAGGGCGAGGGCATGGCCATGGCCATGGGCAAGATCTACACCTTCGGCCCCTCCTTCCGCGCCGAAAAGAGCAACACCCTGCGCCACGTGGCGGAGTTCTGGCACGTGGAGCCCGAGATCGCCTTTGCCGAGCTGCCCGACCTGATCGAGATCGCCGAGGACATGATCAAATATATCGTGCGCGACTATATGGAGAAGTGCCCCGAGGAGCTTAAATTCTTTGAGGAGCGCTTCGAGAAGGGCCTCACCGAAAAGCTGCTCAACGTGGTGAACAACGATTTCGCCGTGGTGGATTACACCGACGCCATCGAGCTGCTCAAGAAGGCGGACGTCAAATTCGAGTACCCGGTGGATTGGGGCTGCGATCTCCAGAGTGAGCACGAGCGCTACATCACCGAGCAGATCTATAAAAAGCCCGTGTTCCTCATCAACTACCCCAAGGCCATCAAGAGCTTCTATATGAAGCAGAACCCCGACGGCAAGACCGTGGCCGCCACCGACCTGCTCGTGCCCGGCGTGGGCGAGATCATCGGCGGCAGCGAAAGGGAAGCCGATTACGGCAAGCTCGTGGCCGCCATGAAAGAAAAAGGCATGACCATGGAGGAATACGGCGATTACCTCGACCTGCGCAAGTTCGGCTCCTGCCCGCACGCGGGCTTCGGCCTCGGCTTTGAGCGCATCATCATGTACTGCACCGGCATGGCCAACATCCGCGACGTCATCTTCTACCCCCGCACCGTGGGCAACATCCGGTAATATAGTAGTCAGTAGTCAGAAGTCAGTAGTCAGTAGTCAGAAGTCAGTAGTCAGTAGTCAGAAATAGTAGGAGGGGTTCTTATGAGTTCATTGCTTCAATTTCCCGAAGGGTACCGGAGCGTACTATCGCTGCGGGAAACCCAGCGCGCCATCAAGCTCACCAAGGATACGTTTCAGGTGAAGCTGGCGGCGG
>CAMVBR010000344.1 GCA_947165755.1 uncultured Clostridia bacterium | reverse complement strand
GGAAATTGATTATTACTGCTGAATAGAACGGCTTGTCCATTGGGCAGGCCGTTTTTTATTTGGAATGAGGAATCAGGAATTAGGAATGATGGAAGGACTTCGTATATACATGATAAAAATGCGGCCAAGCCGCCGCCGAAATTTCTCATTCCTCATTCCTCATTCGCAAAACCGCAAACGGCGTTTGCCCGCTGCTTTTTCTATTCATTCCTTTAAATCGCTTTCTGTTCCGGTTTTGTTGCGGCGGAAAACAAAACCTGTTATAAAGGAATCAGCAAATACTGCTAAAATATCACAGGAGGCAATGGAAAATTTATGAAAAAAGCACTGAGTATTCTGCTGAGTATCCTTATGGTCCTCACGGTTCTGCCCATGGCGTTCGTTCCGGCCCTTGCCGAAGACGACCCGCCTGCCCCCGGGATCGAATGGTCCTACGATGAAAACACAAAAACCCTTTCCTTTACAGGCGCCGGTCCCATGACGGATTACTCCCCGAGTGGTAACGTTGAGATTCCCGAAACGCCGTGGTCCGCGTATGCCGACGAGGCCGAGGCTGCAGTGATCGGCGACGGTATCACGAGCGTGGGCGATTACAGCTTTGCCACGTTCACAAAGCTGGCGCAGGTCACCCTGCCTGCAACCGTAACATCCATCGGTACGGGCGCGTTCACCTACTGCTTCGAGCTGGCCGAAATCGATCTGCCCGCCGGGCTGACGGAGATCGGCGAAGGGGCGTTCCTTTTCAATAAGCTGACGGACGTGGCGATCCCCGCGGGCGTGACCTCGCTTGATTCCGTATTCTCTTATAACCTCGCGCCGCTGAGCATCACCCTGCCCGAGGGGCTCACGAGAATTACGGATTGCTTCGATCAGACCGTGATCGAAAACCTGACGATCCCCTCCACGGTGACCGTGTTCAACAGCAACGGGGACTATGCGGTAAAGATCCTGAACGTAAAGAACCTGGTCAATCATTCCGCCGCCGTGGCCGTATCCGATTCTCTGGCATCCACGAACGGGGACAACTTGGAAGACTTCTTCTACATTGAATCCATGGAATACCGTGTGAATCTTTCCTATCTGCGCACCGGCGAAGAACCCGACGAAGAGGATATGTACCCCTACTACGTGGATTTTTATAACCGGATCCTCGGTACGAACTTCTCTACCTATGAAGAGATGATGGCAGCTTTCAATAACAACGATTTCACCGAAGAACAGCTTGCGCGGATCGAAGCGATCGAGAATGTGATGGGCGTTACTCAAGCGCCGCTGCCCTCTGTAAAAATCTACTGCCTGCAGGATTCCGCCGAGCACGAAGCGCTGCGGGCCAACGGTTTCCCGCATTACATTATCGATAACGATAACGCGCCGTGCGAAGAACCCGTCAGCATGAAGTGCGGCGACGACCTTTCGTGGTCCATCGAGGGCGATACCCTTGTGATCACCGGCAAGGGCGCCATGTACGACGATTACAAAGGCTGGCTGTTTTACCGGGACGACGTGAACAACGTCCGTTTCGAGGAAGTCGGCGGCGCCATCACCTATATCGGTGCGTACGTGTTCCGCGGCTTCGGCGAGCTCAATACCGTTTCGCTGCCTGCCGGCGTCACAGCCTTTGGTTACGGCTGGCTGGAAAACGACACCGTCGGCACGCTCTGCCTGCCCGCGGGGTTCACCTATTTTGATGATTCTCAGAGCAGCGCTGCTTTCAACAGCTACTGCAACAGCATTTCCGCCTACAGCGTGGAAGAAGGCAACGCCGTCTACTCTTCCGACGGCGGCTCCCTTTACGGCATACACTACGGGCAGAATTGGCTGCTGCGCGCCGCTGCCGCCGCCGATACGATCCGCGACGATACCGACGTGATCGGCGCGTACGCGTTCTATAACGACGCTTCCCTGACCGACGTTACGATCCCGGCTTCCGTGTGCGAATTGAAGGCGGATGCGTTCAGCAGCTGCAGAAACCTGAGCGCCGTAACCATTGCGCCTGCATCCCATGTGCTGAATATCTCCCTTTCCGCGTTCCAGTATTGCGGTTCTCTTGCGTCCTTCTCGGTGGACGCGGCGGATACCCGCTTTGCGGTTCAGGACGGCGTGCTTTATACGAAGGATATGACGAAGGTGGCAGCCGTGCCCTTTGCGATCACCGAGCTTACGCTGCCCGCCACCGTAACCGGCATTGCGAACCCCAACAGCCAGAGCGCCTACGGCGGCGGCGCCGGTCTCAGAAAACTTACCGTGATGAACAGCAATTTTGATTTCGGCTACGGCAGCTACAGCAGCACGAGCGCCTTTGCCATGGCAAGCACACGCGATCCCTCCGAGATCGAGGTGCGCGGAAACGGCGGCTCCACGGCGGAAACCTTTGCCATGAAAAACGGCTTTACCTTCGTTGCGCTGGACGGCGTGACCATCGAAAGCGTGGAATTTGATATTTCCGGCGTGCCCGCCAAAGCGGTCGTAGGCACGCATCTGAGCTTCGGCAACTGGAATATCACCGCTGTTGCGACGTATTCCGATGGGACCGTAAAGAATCTGTCGTATAACGGCGGTTACAGCGATCTCAAGATCTACTATAAATATCCCGGCAGCAATTACTGGAATGAGAACAACTGGGCCAGCCTGGAAAACGGCGAAGGCGAGTACCTGTTCGAGGTCCGCTACGGCACGTTCAAGCAGGCCTTCACCATCACGGTAGGCCAGCCCGATTATCACTATGAGTTCGATACCTCCGCGGCCATCACCGTAGTGGAGCAATATACCGATTCCTACCAATACAGCGATTATACCTATAACGCCGGCAACATTCTCGGTGTGGAGCTGTATAAGGTATACGACGATCCCGATCTGCCGCGCGAGCAGATGTATATCGGTAACAACGTGACCGTCCGCTACGGCGACGACAAGGATTGGTCCAATCTGATGAGCGAGGAGCCCGGCGTATACGACGTGACCTTCCGCTTCAGCGAGTATGCGCTCACAGCCGAAGCGACCATTCAGGTGACCGTAACGCCCGGCGACGTAGCGCTCCTCATTGATATCAGCGGCGTGCCGGCAACGGTGGAGCAGTTTGGCTCCCTTACGAATGAGAATCTGGGCATCGTGGCGAAGCTGATTACGGCCGGCGGCAGGGAATACGATGTTTCCGACCGCATCCATTTCTACTCGTTTACCGAAACCGAAGAGAACAGCGGCGCTTACGACAGCGTGGATACCTCCACCGTGGGCACCAGACG
>CAMVBR010000343.1 GCA_947165755.1 uncultured Clostridia bacterium | reverse complement strand
GGCATCGCGCCGGGCGAGGCCTGCTGCAGGCGCGATCTGATCCGCGATATCGGCGAGGCGCTGCGCAAATACGATATCGATCTGTTTCTCTATTACACCGGCGACGGCCCGCATTTCGACAAGACCGCCGGTCCGGCCATGGGGCTTTACGAGGATTACGAGGCGAATATCCACGGCAGGGTCAACCGGCGTTTCGTGGAAAACTGGGCTTCCGTTCTGGAGGAGTATGCCGTGCGCTACGGCGCGCTTGTCAAGGGCTGGTGGGTAGACGGCTGCTACGAAAGCCTTGGGTACGATAACGAGCTGCTTTCCGTCTATCATGCCGCCATGCAGCGGGGGAATCCCGACGTGCTTGCCGCCTTCAACAGCGGCACGGCCAGCTACGTGCACCCGGACGGAGACGACACCCCGATCAAATGGTACGAGCACGAGAGCTTCACCTGCGGCGAGGATAACGATTTTACCTACGTGTTCAAAAGCCGGTTCACAAACGGCGCGCAGAATCATCTTCTGATCCCCTTCGGCAACTACCGTGACGGCGTCGTCAGCGCGGGCTGGTGCAATACCGGCGTGCGTCGATCCAAAGAGTCCGTGGCGGCGTATATCAAAAAGAATAACGCCGTGGGCGCCGTGATCACGGTGGATATCTTCGTGGATCCCCACGGCAATTTCGATCCCGAACAGGTCGCCGCGCTCAAGTATATCGGCGGGCAGCTCTGAACGGGCGGTCGGGCCGGTGCGCTGATGCGTGCCCGGGCAGCCCTTCGTTTTGCGCGAAGGGTTCCCGTTCCTCGGGGAAGACGCATAGCAGAAAAAGAATGATCTGAGAATGCGCGGATCGTTGCGGGAGGCGTCAAATATGTTATTCGTGATCGCATGTATTGCGAGCTTTATTCCCTATACTGCGTTGTTTCTGTGGCTTCGGAGCCGCCGCAGGGAAGACCCCTCTTACAAAAAGCTGTGCGGCAGAGCGCTGGGCTTCGGGGTGCTGAGCGTGCTGCCGGTAACCTTATTTTCCGGCGTAAGCTACGTCGTCGTAAGGCTGACCGGTCTGCACAACGCCAATCCTTTGTTGTATCAGGCGGTTTATACGGTCATCGTGCTTGCCCTTATGGAGGAGCTCGCAAAATACCTGCTCTTCCGGCGCGTGGTGAATAAGACGCCCTATCCTTATTCGTGGCTGGATATGACCGTGCTCATGACGATCGTGGGGATCGGCTTTGGGGCCATTGAGGCTGTCGTTTATTCGATCGGGGCAAGCGTTCCCGTTGTTTTGGTGCGCGGGATCTGCCTTCCGCATGCGGGCTACGGCTTTATTGTCGGCTATTTCTGCGGCAAAGCCGAACAAAACGGAAAGCCGATTTACAGATGGATCGGCTTTTTGATCTCATGGCTGCTCCACGGTATTTACGATTTCTCATTAAGCGAAGAATTTTTAGCGATCAACGATAATCTGGCGATCGTTGCGGTCCTTCTCGCGTTGGCGGATATCTTTCTTGTAATAAAGCTGATCGTATTCGTGAATAAGGCAAAGAAGAACGAAATATATAACAGGGGACTGAAGACAGACGGTTCCCTGTCTTGAACGTTGTCTGCGTTGGACATGCCGAAAGAAAAGACGCTCAAATAAATGAGCGCCGTAAAAGATGAAGTATTTGTAAAACCGGTTCTTTTCCCTACATTTCAGCAGCAAAACGGTCCTCTGTCCGAAAACAGCGCAGCCCGGAGCCCTGTCCGTAATGCGTGCCGTCGCGGTCAAAAAGTACGGTCCAGTTCTCCCGGGTTATCCCGCTCACCAGGAAATAGTCCCAGCTTTCAGGAATGATCGGCTCCGCCGATAACACTCCGTTTTCAAAACGGATGCCGAGCAAACCTGACAGCACAAGGTCGCAGAACGTGGAGTGGTTGTAATCTTTGCCGCGTTCCCGTATGCCGCTCTTCTTTTCGTATTCAAGGCTGATCAATCTGTCGCGGCATTGCCAGCGGCCTGTGAAGGGCTCCATATTCTCGTCGATCCAGCAGTGCGTTTGACCTTTTTCGTTCGTTATACGGTGCGAAAGCCCATATTGCCGCAGCAGCTGATAATACGTTTCTTTTGAAACGGGCGAGCCTGCTCCGCGGTCGTGGATCAGGTTTGCCGTCGCCGTCAGCGTCTGCGCGGTGGCAAAAGGCCAGACGTAACCGTTCCACAGGCAGCAGTGCTCGTTATGAAAGAGAAACCGCGGGTGGCGCTGCTCCGCCGTTGTCAGACCGAAGGGCGCAGCAAAGCCGTTTGGATCGGTCAACTGCAAAAACGCGTCGTCTTTGTCGCTGTCGGCAAGGTGGAAATACCAGGGGAGATATCCTGTTTGCTCACGCACGGTATGGTCTTCGGGCACAGACGGACGCGTTTTCCAATCGGCGGAATCGTCGCTTTCACATGGGATAGCGCGGTAAAAATCTCCGTCCCACAGCAGCAGGTTCATCCGCTTCCGGATTCGTTCGCCGCGTTCACGGTAGGAACGCGCCAGCGCCTCGTTGCCGACTTCGGCTGCCATGCGTGAGATCGCGAACGCATCGCCGCACATATAGCTGTTGAGCGTCGGGCGGATGCCGGAGCCGCTGATCGAAAACTCCATGCCGTCGTAGTTATCGTTTGACCAGTACAGTCCGCACGGGCGCAGGCTGATGCTTTCCCGCTCACGAAACAGGCGGTCAAGCTTCAACAGCGCTTCTTTCATACGCGCTGTGTCGGGATGCAGCTTGAAGTAAGCTTCCACAGCAGACGCGAACCACATACTGTAACGCATAGCGTCGCCGTGCCCGTCCAGCCAGAAGCAGATATATTCCCAGAGCCTGCGGGGCGCATCTGCCAGCCAGCGCGCTTCGGTCAGATGGTGACCCACAGGGCAGTTGATCGTGTTGAACGGTCCTGCCCAGCCGACCGGCGGCAGAAACTCCGTCATAACGTGTCCGTAAGGGGTCTGTTTCCAATGCTTGCGCAGAGTCCACCAGCGGAAATAATATGTTGTTTCCAGCGCTTTGTCCGGGCAGTCCAGCAGCGGCGCGTTTTGCGCAAGATAGGCAAAGGCGTCCGCGTTTGGTATTTCCTGCGCATAGAGTTCGTCATCACTTGCGTTGAACGCCTCCACGTAATCGCGGAGCTTTTCTTTCAAATCGACAAACATGGGATTCCTCCTTTATTCAAAGTCATCTTTTGTGAAATCGCCGTGCTTTTCCGCCATGCCGATATATTCCATACCGCCC
>CAMVBR010000342.1 GCA_947165755.1 uncultured Clostridia bacterium | reverse complement strand
ATTTTGCGAAGAAAAATCGTCGCGAGCGATACAAAGCTTGCGACGACGTGGTGCGCCGAAACCGGCCAAATCCGAACCGTTAATTGTGTTTTCAATTTCCTCAAAGGTAATCGTTTTTGCGCCGTCTTTATAGTTGAACGTGATTACCATATGATCGTCGAACAGATAAATCGAATTGATAAAGCTGTCGATCAGTCTGCGACGGTGTTCAAGCTTTTTGACGTCCATCTTCCGCAACCGATAGAACCAAAATAGTATCTGATCTCTTGACAACGTCGGCTGTTTGATTTCTTCCTTTGCAATCTGTACGGAAATCTCACTTTTCAGTTGCTCTAATTCTTCAAGTCGCTGCTTGGTGGATTACGTGATGATTCCCTGCTGGATTGCGTTCAGAAAGTTGTTGATCGACCGCTCTGTTTCCGCGTATTGTTGATGTGAGATAGGCAATGTGCCTCCGTTATACAAACATTTCAATGCGTTTTCGGTCAATCCGCGAACAACTTTTTCGGACAGTTCAGCCGAATAATACTCTGCCATTCCTTCTAAAAGAGATTCCAAAAGAATTCCTTCCGCGCCTTCGGAAATCGTTTCGGTTGCGGATACAACCTTCACACCGTTCTTGCGCAGGACACTTCTATAGTGCGCGGAATCGTATCGGTTGCGGGCAAAGCGGTCTAACTTCCAAACGATGATGACGTCAAAACTCTTCTTCGTACTGTCCTTGATCATCTTCTGAAAGCTGGGACGGTTATCCGTTTTTGCGGAAAGCGCGCGGTCAATATAGGTGTCAACGATGTGAATATCGTTCCGTTTTGCAAACGCTTTGCACTCCCGAAGCTGACCTTCTATGGATTCTTCTTTTTGTTTTTCAGAAGAGTATCTTGCGTAAACAACACCGTTCATTTTTTCACCTCTTTTATCTAAAGGGTTTCAGGGGCGCGGGTCCCCGGGGGGGGACCTCTGCCGTAAGGTAGAAGCGCCGACCGAGCCGGCAGGCGAGACCTCCCTGACAAGCGCCGTGCACATGCAAAGGCGATGCTTGCAAAGATGATACCGCTCTTTGCAAGCTGAATTGTAATATCACAATTCAATGCTTGATGAGACGATACCGATTATCGGTTCACCATCTCGGACGGTTCGATCAAATAAATGTTTTCCTCTTTTTCGGCCAGGTTTTTGACTGTATCTGTGAACCCGCCGAGAGAGAACAGGTAATAATATATGCTTCCTTTTCGCTCGTGTTTCGCTTTTAACTTGTCGAATTCATGCAGATCAAACGCCTCGTTTCTGAACTTACACTCACCGATAATGAAGTTCTTTTCTTTCTCGTCGCAGGCAAGAATGTCAATTTCTTCGGGTGACGAAAACGGTTTCCCATTCTCATCGTAATGCGTCACGTTGCCCCACCAGCGGCCGATGGAAAGAAAAGAAAATGGCAGACGCTCATCCCGGTTTTGCAGTCTGAGATAACGAATCGACACTTCTTCAAACGCTTTGGACGCAAATTTATGCAGATCTTTTTTGATCACCTGACGCCAGATGATCTCGACGTCGCCCTGCTCCAATTCGGACATATACTTGTACGCATACGCGAACCAAAAACGGAAGAAGTTATCGCTCAATCTATATTCGCCGACGTTCTTTTTCGTTTTATCTTTTGCCGTCGTCAGCACAGGGAACTCGCGAATTACAAAGCCCAATTCCAAAAGATTTTTTAGATAAACGCTCGTTTTGCTGCTGTCCATCTGTGCGCGTGTGCAGACCTCGCCGAATTTGCAGCTGCCGTACGCGATCGTTTCAAGCAGCGTGATATATGCCGCCGGTTCACGTAATTCCTGATGAAGAATGTATTCCACTTCGTTAAATAAAGCGGTTCCTTTTGTCAGTATTTTATCTTTGATATTTACCTCTAAGCTATCATTCGGATCGAACTGTTTCAAATAATGTGGTATGCCGCCGAGAATGGAATAAGCAAGTATTTTATCTTCGTCACTATACTCTGGGAAGAATTTTACCGCGTCTTCAAAAGGCATCGGCTCCAACTTATATATACCGGTCGCGCGTCCGTAAAGCGGGTTCTTTACGCCGAGCAATTCGTCTTCGATAAAACTGATCGAGCTCCCGCTGATGATCAGCATAATGTTTGCGTGGCGTAATTTATGATCCCAAAGATTCTGAATCACAGAAGGGATGCTTTTATCTCCCTTGCACATATACGGGAATTCATCGATCACGATCACCGTTTTTTCGTCTCCTGGAAGATCGCCGAGCGAGGAGAAAATGTCTTCCCAATCCGCGAACCGGCGTATCGATTTCTGCATAGACGGCGCAAAATCCAGAAGCGCATCTGAAAAAGAAGTGAACTGTTTTCTGTCTGTATACTCGTTGCAGATATAAAAGAAATTCGGTTTGTCTTTGCAGAACTCGGTCAACAATTCCGTCTTACCAACACGACGCCTACCGTATACAACGATAAACTCAGCCTGATCGCTTTTATATCTTTTGTTTAAGAATTCAAGTTCTTTTTCTCTACCGATAAACATAAATTACCTCGCCAATAATATAATAATCTCGTTTTGCCAAATCACAATTATGATTATATATCAAGCAAATGTTTTTGTCAATACTTTTTCTAAACAAAACAGAATTGCGAACTATCCTGATTTGTGTTAAAATGGTATTGTCTTAGCAAGCATTGAATTTGGTCCCCAAATTCGGAGGTATCGTCTCGGCAAGCATCGCCTTTTGATATCATCGGCGCTTGTCAGGGACTCCGTCCCTAATACCCTGTAAAGGATAAAGAGTATGAAAAATGAACTATTGAGAATCTACGCAGCCACTGCCCTGGATTCTATTTTAACAGCAGACGATGTTTCTTATTCAAACCTGAACCGTTCTGCACTGTGTTTTCGGATACAAGAACAGCATACCGAAATTGAAAAAGAGATTTCATTTGGACTTGCCGACAAGTGGAACGAAATCAAAGATTATGAATGTGCAAGTGTTTTTCGTAAGCTTTGGCTGCGCATCGTTCAGACTTTTCACAACACAACCGGCAGCGCCGGGATTCCGATGCATGTACTTGAATCCATTGTTGATACCATGCTTCCCGATATTGTCGCTTTCTTCGAAACAGATGAAGGAAAACGTGAATTTGAAGAATGGAAAGAAGAACGCCGCCGCGCGGAAATCGTGCGCCATTACGATGCTTTGATTGATGAAAACAACGATCCAGTTCAAGATCCTACGCCGCTCAAAAAG
>CAMVBR010000341.1 GCA_947165755.1 uncultured Clostridia bacterium | reverse complement strand
CTGGAAAAGCCCTATCACATGGAAGAACTGCTGCTGCGGATAAAGGCGTTGTTGCGCCGTAAAACCGCAGACGTGTCCAAACGCGAATTCGGGAACGTCCTGTTTGCGGAATACGCGTTGACCGCCAGCAGCGGCGGCCGAGACCTTCTGCTTCGGCAAAAGGAGTACGCCGTGCTGAAATTCCTTTGCGATAACGCGGGAACCCTATTCCGCGCGAAAGAGATCTATAAGATCGTGTGGGGCGTTTCCGGCGCGGGGCAGAATGAGCTTCAGCCCTTTTATAACTGCATGAGCTCCCTGAAAGAAAAGCTGGTCGGTACGAACGTGGAGATCCTGCACGAAAAGGGAAAAGGATATACCGCCGCCGTAAAACAATAACAACAGAAAAGCCCATAATACGTTTGTGACAGTCGTTACCTAACAAAAATGTTAGATAGCGGCTGTTTATTTTTATTCTTCTGAAAACTATACTGGGGGTGTAAAGTGTCGGATTGTTTGCTTATTTTGAAAAAAAGACAGGAGGAAAAAACAATATGAAAAAGATCATCAGTCTGACGTTGGTCGTGATCATGACGCTGGCGCTGCTGCCCGCGGCAGGCGGCTCAGGCCAGGCGGCGACGGCCTATACCAACGATTCCGGCGTCGCCGCGTCCGGCACGACGCCCCATTATGTAAAATGGACACTTTATTTGGACGGGACGCTGTATCTGTATCCCGACAACGCAAGCATCACGCGGTATCTGGAAGCCGGCGACGACGGCTGGGCGGGGGAGATCTGGTTCCCGGACACCTCTACCGGTGTGATGGTGAAAGTGAACGGCAAAGAGAAAGTTGAGCATCTGGTCGTGGCGGAAGGGATCGGCAATATCTATGAAAGAATGTTCATGGAGTATCCGAATCTGCGAACCGTCACCCTGTACGGCGTTCCGTTGATCCAGACGGAAGCGTTTCACGGCTGCCGTGCACTTGAGAGCGTAACAGTTTACGGTTCACTGGACGCCATTGGCGATTATGCGTTTTCAGGTTGTCGGAATCTGACGACCTTTACCGCGACGGGGACCGTTGATCGCATCGGTGTAAGCGCCTTCAGCTTATATAGAGCCGCAGATGGGTCCAATACGGCGCTTCGCAGTTTTTACGCGTTGAGAATCGGAGGAATATCAGACTACGCATTTTGCGGTTGCGAAAGCCTTGTTTCCGTAGCACCGATCAACGGAAGCGTCCCCCGTCAGGCCTTCAAGGGGACAGGTCTCGGAAGCGAAGATGCAGCGCCCGTCATTCTCGTTTCTCACCACTCCGGTACGTTACACAATGATTATCCTTTCCCAGCGAGAACAAAGCTTTATTACACCGGAACCAAAGAAGAGTTTCAAGCTATGTACACGAATAACAGCGGTATTACACCGGTGTATCAGATGCTGAGCGAGAGCGTAAGCTGGAGTCTGAACGGCAATGAATTGTCGATCAACGGCGCGGGCAGGACCATTGATCTGCTGGAGGAGATCGAGCAGCCGTGGATGAACGTCCCGGGCGCCGGCACGCCGGACGACCAGCGGGACGCCATCACGAAAGTAAGGATCGTAAATGATATCGAGTGCGGGGCCCACGTTCTGGACGGTCTGGGAAATAAGCTTGAGCCGAGATATCAGGCGACCGTAAACAGCGGCACGAGCGACGGCCAGTTTTTTCATTCCGGCAGATACTTTGCGGATGAGCTCGTCAAGATCAAAGCGAACGCCCCGGATCCCGGCAAGGTGTTCAGCGCATGGAGCGGCGCGCAGGGCCTGACCTTCACAGAAGGAAACGCCAATACCGCCGAGGCAGAATTTGTGATGCCTGCCCGCGACGTAACGTTGACGGCAACATATGAAACGGGATACACCCTGACTGTTCGGAACGGGTCCGGCAGCGGTCTTTACAGAGCGGGAGCGAACGTGACGGTCACAGCGAACGCCGCGCCGGAGGGAAAGCGGTTCAAAGAGTGGTCCGGCATTTCCAACAGTTGGATCATATCCGGCAGCAAAACCTCCCCCACTGTGACGTTCACGATGCCGTCGTACAACGATTACATCGAAGCGACATATGAAGATATCTGTGTGAATACCGTCACCGTCAACGGCGGTACGGGCGGCGGCAGCTACGAGGACGGCAGCAGCGTCACGGTCACGGCGAATGTTCCCGCGCCGGGCAAACGGTTCAAGGAGTGGACCGGCGCCAACGGCCTTGTATTCACATCCGGCAGCGCGACTGCCGCAACCGCCACCTTTACCATGCCAAAAAACGCGGTAACGCTGACCGCGACATATGAGGATATCCTGTATCCCGTCACAGTCACCGGCGGCGCGGGCGGTGGCGATTACGCTATGGGCAGCGCCGTCACGGTCACGGCAAACGCCCCTGCGCAGGGCAAACGGTTCAAGGAATGGACCGGCGCCGACGGCCTTGTATTTACCTCCGGCAGCGCAGACGCCGCGACAGCCACCTTTACGATGCCCGCACAGGCCGTATCGCTGACCGCTGGTTATGAGGATATTCTTTATTCCGTCTCTGTCATCTCCGACGGCAACGGTACGGCGACAGCTTCCCCCGCCTCCGGCGCGGCTGGGACGCCGGTCACCCTGAACGCGGCGCCCAACGAAGGATTCCGCTTCAAGGAGTGGCAGATCCTTGCGGGCGATGTGACCATAGAAAACGATTCCTTCTCCATCGGCTGCGCCGATGTGGCAATCAAAGCGGTGTTTGAAGAGATCCCCACCCAGCCGGACGATCCCACGGATCCCACTACCGATCCGACGGAACCTGTCACCGATTCTACGGAATCCACCACCGAGCCCACCACCAAGCCTGCGGACGTCGACGACCTCTGTAAATGGTGCGGGGAGGACCACTCCGGCAGCTTTTGGCAGAGAATCATCGGATTCTTCCATTCCATTCTCTACTTCTTCGCCCACCTGTTCGGAAGTAAATAATAGAAATTGTTCTAATTGCTCGGAGAAACCTTTTTGGGTATAGACTTCCCCAAAAAAGTGTGGTATTGTGTTGCGCTGATCGGCGGCATTAAACTGATAAATCTACGAACCTCCGACCTGCAGAAATTCTACAGCAAGCTGCTGACAGAAGGCCGCGTCGTACGGAAAGAATCCGAAAAGCAGCCGAAGGGGCTCAGCCCGAAAACGGTGCGCAACGTGCACATCTTTATCTCGACCGCCTTGGATAAAGCCGTGGCGGAAAAGCTGATCCCGTATAACCCGGCGAAGGGGTG
>CAMVBR010000340.1 GCA_947165755.1 uncultured Clostridia bacterium | reverse complement strand
GAAGCGGTCGAAATCGTATACGAACACCGCGCCCTCGCACATCCACTGGCCGTAGAGCTTGCCCCACAGGGATTTGCCCCAGCCGGTATCGGAGATGGTGAGATGCAGGCCGTCCGGCTCGCAGCAGTGCCAGTAGCGGGCGGTAACGAAATGGCCCAGCGAATAGGTGTGCTTGTGCTCCACCATTTTGGGGTTGCCGGTGGTGCCGGAGGAGAAGAACATGAGCGCCGGGTCGTCGCCGCAGGGGGTATCCTCGCTGCGCTCGAAGTGGCTGGAGTAAATTTTGTATTCGGTATCGAAATCGTGCCAGCCTTCCTTTTGCCCGCCCACCATGATCTTGGTTTTTACGGTGGGGCAGGAGGCCGCGGCGGCGTCCGCCATATCGGAGGTATCGCCGTCCGCCGTGCAGAGGATCGCCGAAATGCCCGCACTCTGGAAGCGGTAGACGAAATCGTGCTCCTTGAGCTGGTTCGTGGCGGGAATGGCCACCGCGCCCAGCTTATGCAGGCCCACCATGGCGAACCAGAACTGATAGTGGCGCTTTAATACCAGCATGACCTTATCGCCCTTTTTGATGCCGAGGGACGAGAAATAGTTGGCGGCGCGGTTCGATTCATGCCGGATATCGGCAAAGGTGAAGCGGCGCTCGGTCTTGTTTTTATCGAGGTGGATCATGGCCAGCTTCTCGGGGTATTTCAGGGCGATGGCGTCCACCGTATCGAAGCCGAAATTATACCGCTCGGTATTGCGGAACTCGATCTTTTCCAGCCCGCCCGCGGCGTTTTCGGTGCATTTCACGAATTCCTCGATCAGCAGGCCGGTATGGGCGTGGGCGCGGCCCGCGTTTTCGATGATGATTTCATCCTTTTTCGATTCGCCGGGCAGCACCACCGCGAGGAAGACGCAGTCCTTGCCGTCCACCGCGATCATGCCGTGGGGGGTGGCGGAATCGTAATAGATGCTGTCGCCCTCGTGGAGCAGCTCCTTGTTTTCGCCCACCTGCACCAGCAGGGAGCCGGAGAGCACCAGGTCGAATTCCTGCCCCGCATGGCTCACGGTGTGGATGGGGGCGGTTTGCTGCGCCTCGCTGTATTCGTATTTGACCCAGTAGGGCTGGGCGATCTTGTTGCGGAATTTGGGCGCAAGGTTCTGGATCAGGATGCCGTCCTCCCGCGCGGTATCGATGCCCTCGCTTTTGCGGGTGACCGTGTAGGAGGAAAGGCGGGCGGTGTGGCCCTCGAGCAGGTCGGTGATGCCGATGCCGAACGCCAGCGCGCACTTGTGGATGAAGGTGAAGGGCATATCGGTTTTGCCCCGCTCGAAGCGGAGATAATCGTTGACGCTCACCTCGGTTTTCAGCGCCATTTCGGTTTCGGTGTAGCCCATGATCTCTCGCATTTCCTTGATGCGGCGCGCCACCTCGTTCAGCTCCGCCATGCTTTTTTTGTCTGCCATAATAAGCTCCTTTCGGGGGCGGAAAATAAAAAAACGCCCCAAAGAAAATTTCTTTGAGACGAGCTGAAATCAACCCGCGGTACCACTCAAATTGCGCCGTTCCCGGCGCCCCTCAGGCTCTGACAAGCCTTATGCTTTTACGCAGCAATACGGAAGAAACTACTGAGGAAGCCCCGTTCGCTCCTTCGGCTCGGAAGGGATGGAAAACATGCTGTTTGCTGCCGGGCTCGCACCTGCCCCGGCTCTCTGGAAGCAACCATTGTGCCGTTTTCGTCTTCGTCTTAGCCTTTATGGTTGTAGCGTCATTTTAACACCCTGAAAAAAGCTTGTCAAGGAATTTATTGATAAATGTTTTTAAATTATTATTTTATATTGCTTTATACATAACGATATGTTATACTACACTCCGAGAAGAAATGACGGAGAAATGACAGAATGAATGCTTACCGCTGGATGAAAACAGATACGGCGTCGATCATGTTTTCGGCGCTCACAACAAAAACGTGGGGCAGGACGTTCCGCTTTACCGCCGAAATGAACGCGCCGGTGGACCCGGAAACGCTGCGGGCCGCCGCGGCGGACGTAGTCCCCTGCTACCCCAACATGTGCCTGAGCCTGCGGCGCGGGTTCTTCTGGACCTACCAGACCGTGTCGCGCGCGCTGCCGGAGATCCGCCCCGAAGGGACGCGGCCGCTGCTGCCCATTACGGCGAAATACAGGGGGCTGCCCGATTTCCGGCTGGTATACAGGGAAAACAGCGTCTCGCTGGAGGCCAGCCACTGCATCGGCGACGGCAAGGGCATCATGCGGGTGTTTGAAGAGATCCTTTCGCGCTACGTTTACCTGAAAAACGGCGGCGCGGAGGCGTATATCCCCTTTCAGAGCGAGGAGGAGACGCTGGAAAACGCCTTCGATACTTACTATCAAAAGGGCGGCGAAAAAGACAGGCTGCGAAACCAGAAGGCCTTTCACTTTGACGAGCGTTACGAGCCGGATTTTATAAGGCTGCTGTTTGCCGAAACCGACGCCGCCGGGGTGAAGGCCCTTGCCCACACGCACAAAATGACCGTGACCGAGTACCTTTCGGCGGCGCTGCTCCTCGGCATTCTGCGGGCTGCAGGGAGACCGATCCACGCGCCGGTGACCGTTGCGGTGCCCGTGAACCTGCGGCAGTTCTTTGAAACGAAAAGCCTGCGTAATTTTTCGATCCAGAGCTATATCACCTTTGACCCCGCCGGCCGCACCGACTGGACGCTGGACGAGATCTGCGACGCCACCTACGGTCAGCTGCGGCAGACACTGACCAAAGAAAAGCTGAACTTGACGCTGAACAAATTCGGCGCGCTCAGATACAACCCCATATTAAGGATCGTGCCCTACGCGCTCAAGCGCCCGGTGCTGGTGAAATCGCAAAACGATTCCCACGCATCGATCACCACCATTTTCACCAACCTCGGCGAGCGGACGCTGCCCGACACGCTGACGGGCGAAGTGAAAAAGCTGCGCTTCGTAAACGGCGACACCCGCAACTACGGCCTTGCCGTGACCTGCTCGTGCATTTCGTGCAACGGCGTGCTGTCGCTTTGCTTTTCCCGCGCCAACCGGGCTACGGATTGGTTCGACGCCTGCGTGGAGATTCTGCGCGGCGAAGGCCTGACCGTTGCCACCGACGTGCTCGAAGGCGTGGGCAAGCCCGAAGCCCCGGCGCACGAAAAAGAGAAGACCCCATGGAGCGTGGAGAAGGTGAAGGGGTATTTTAATCTGTAAATTTCAGTTTGTCGCGCCGGAGGCGCGACAGCGATATGGATCCTGC
>CAMVBR010000339.1 GCA_947165755.1 uncultured Clostridia bacterium | reverse complement strand
CAGCGCGTGCATATAGAAATCAACATAGAGCGTACGGTCATCCAATACCCTGACCTTCGCATCGTAGAAATCAACTTTACCGCCGTAGATATCATACAGCGCGAATTCGGGCTTATCTTTGGACCCCGTAAATCCGTCGCGCAGGGCAACGTGGAAGCGCAGCATATAGTCGCTGCCCGGCTGGAAGGTATTGCTGCTGCCCTGTACCGTGATCGTGGCGGCGGAGGGATTGTAAAGATACCACTCGCCGTTGTTATCCAGGAGCTTCAGCTGATCGAAATTATAAGCCAGCGCGGAAGAGGTGGTTTTTTGCGCCTTGGAGGGCTGGGTTACGCGGGTGAACGCCAGCAGGGTTACCACGTTTGTTTCGGGGATCGTATATTTGTAACGGAACACACAGATATCCTCGCCGTAGGGCAGGCTCCAGTCGCGCCCCGCGCGAACGGCGTTCATGCTGTCGTCGTCCTGATACCAGTAGCAGAAGATGTCGCTGTCGTAAATCATTTCGTCGAAGTATTTCGACACGCCCACGTAGATATCGATCTGATCGCCGGCTTTGGGCAATTCTTTTGTATAGTCTTCAACCATTTTGCCGTTGACGGCGTATTTCACAAACTCCAGCTTCAAATTGACGGACTCAAACGTGATATCGGTATCCAGCGGCTTGCCGGCTTTCGGAACGTCCATATCTCTGATGGAGTTGCCTTTGCGGATATGCATTTCTGTGCACTCGAAGCCGATCCACATGCACAGCGTATCGTTTTTCCAGTCGCGGGAGCGGAGTTCTTCAAGATACACGATCTCGGGGTACAGATCCTCGCCCGCAAGGCCGAGCAGGTCCACGGTGATATCATCCAGATCTCCGTTGAAGCGGTAGCCCTCGTCCGCGCCCAACTGCAGATACAGGTAGAAGGTTTCGCCCGTTACCGGCGTTTTGCCGGTGGAGCCGCGGATATCGTCGTACCAGCCGTGACGGAAGCCCGTGTAACAGTGAGAGGTTTCCAGGGGCGCAACGTTCGGCAGCTCGGTGACGAAGCCCATATACTGATAGGGCTGGCGCACGTTTTTGATCGTGAGCTCTCTGATGATCCTCGGCACAACGAATCTGAACTCGCACCGGTAGGCGTTTGCGCCGATCTGCAGAAGATACTGTGTATCTCCGGAGTACGCTTTCCGGCAGGTCTGGCCGTTCCATTCCGCAACGGTGGTTTTGGGATTAACGGCGTATTTGCCGTCTACGGTGAAATCAACCGTGACGTATACGATATCGCCCTCTTCCACCGATGTAACAGCGGAGCTGTTTTCGGTATAATACACTTTATTCACCGTAATACCGGTGGTGGAGGAAGAAGCGCTGGTATCCAGAGCCGCACCGCCGCTGGGCTCGTCGAGCCCGGTGATAACGATCTTTTTGATATTTGTCTGCGTGTATTCGTATTTAACCGTGTTGGAATACAGAACGCCGCTTGCGCCGTCCACGGTGCCGGTGATCTTGCAGCGCAGATATTTCAGGTTCGCGCGGAAATCCACGCCCGCGGAGCTGTTATAATAGCCGAAATCATAGTTCAGGCTCTTGGTTTTTGCGCCGGTAACGGGGGTAGCGCTCATGCTGGTATAGTCCTTCACGTCCGTCCAGGGACCGGAGGCGCTGTCCGCGATCTGCCACTGATAGGTGGCTGCGGTATCGTTGGTATCCACGCTGAAGGTGGCTCTGGTGGAAGTGCCGATACCGTTGAAATCCACAGGCTGCTTCGTGATCTGGGTGTTCGGGCGGTAAACGGGATTGTAGCGGAAGAAGAAGCTGTCGGCATAGGGTTCGTTCTTTGTAAACCCGAAGGAGGCGGCCTTCTGAGGAATCAGGCTGTGCGAGGCGGCGGCAGTCCACATATCGTCGTTGGAGGGGAAGTAATGGAAGCCCCAGGGCACAACGGTGATGGTGGCCTTATACGATTTGCCGTATTCCACCTTTTTGCCGGTCACGTCGGTGGTATCGTCGCCCACCGTCCATTTGATTTTGGCCTCAAAGCCCGTGCCGCCGGCCGTTGCGGGCAGCACATAACCGTAAGCGATGGGGAAATTGAACACGCTCTTCAGGGTTGCAGGCTCTATGCGGGTCAGGGTAAGGCCGCAGTTTTTGGCAACGGCATGGTATTCCTGCCGGTTATCGAATACAGCAAGATGCCGCTGCGCGAGAACCGCCGTATTCGCTTCCTGAGAATAGGGACCGCCGTAGTAGTAGCCGTTTGTGGTTTCGATATGCACAAGGCCGCGGAAGGTATCCGCATATTTGATCGAGTGATACGCATGGGCAGTCATACCCGAAAGTCCCGTGGTGGCATAGTTGGTATAGAAATAGGTAGTGCCGTCCAGAATAATGGGCATGTTTTCGGGTCTGGCGGCGGAATAATTGGAATTGAAGTTGTACGCGTAAGATACATTGTTCAGCGTTGTGTTCTTTCCGGAGCCGCTCACGCCGAAGGGATAAACGGCCTTTGTGCAGTAAGAGGTAAGTTTCAGATTGAAATTCAGGTTCAGCCCCATAGTTACGCCGCCGGAACCCAAAGAACCGGCATAAATGCCGTCGCCGGCATAAAGGCCGTAGTAATCGTAAGTCAGCGCCGCCGCGCCGGTTTTACCGAAATCGCCGGTAACGTTCAGCGAGGAACCGCTCTCCAATGTGTAAACGGTCATGGAGCCGTTGGTGCCCAAAGCCATGTAGCTTTTGGTAAGCTCGTTATAGCGCACCATCAGGTCGTTTTTGCCCATCACGTGCACCATCAGATCCCAGCTGGAGCTCGGCATGTTCACGTAAATGGCGAATCGATCCGTCTGGTACTGATTCATGGTAAGGATCATGGTTTTCTGGCTGGCGTCTACGCTGGCTTTCAGCTTATCGCCGTTACCGAGATTCGAAAGATCCGTATATTGCAAATAATTGGCTACGCCGTCGTCGGTAAAATACAGCAGGCGCAGCGTGGGCAGATCGGCGGCGTTTGCCACGGCGGCAAGCGGCGCCATTACAGTGAGCGCAAGCAGCACCGTAAGCAGTAAAGACAGAACTCTTTTTCTCATACATATAACCTCCCGGAACACTTTTTGTAAAAAATTCACAAAATTTGTGATATTCTTCTACATTTTTTATTGTATATGAAAATACAATAAAAGTCAACCTGTTTTTGAATAAACCACCCACGTTTTGTCTTGTTTTTCAACGCACCCCACCTTAAAAGCCCTTAACTTTCCGGGATCGTCAGTTGCTGTCCGCAAGA
>CAMVBR010000338.1 GCA_947165755.1 uncultured Clostridia bacterium | reverse complement strand
ATCGTCAGCACCCGGTGGAAACCGAGGAATTTCAAAATCATTTCAAAGGTAAACCGGCCGAGATAGGACGTATCCCGTTTCCCGGATGCGGCATAAACCGGGGCGGTCGTATACGCGTCAAATTCCGCAAGCTCATTCAGCATGACGATCCCCCTTCCATACGTCCGCCGGGACAAGATCGGGAACCAATTCCCACAACAGGTTTCGTTTCCCGATCGCAACAAGATACCGTACCATATATCGTTCCCGAACGATCTCTTTCATCAATCTGCGGCAGACTTCCGCGACGGCGGACTTGTAATCCCCGCCGGACGCGTATTCCTCATACGCCCGCATCATTTCGGTGAAGGCAAAGGAATCCTTCTCGCGAAGCAATTGTTTCCGCTCTGCAGCGTTGTTTTCATCGTCAATATCGCAGATCAAGTCACCGAGAACGCGGTAACCGCCGAAACGGAAATCAATCAGCAGAGAAAAAACGGCTTCCATGTCCGGCAGATTGGCTTGGAGAAAAGACACACGTTCGTCCGGTTTCATCAGATGCCATTCCTGACGGACGATCTCCCGGCGGAGGAACGCGATCTGCTCCGGCGGCAGCGCGGAAAACCGGGCGTAAAGCATATCGGAATCGTATTGTTCCTCCTGCCCGCGGGAATACAGGATACGGTTAATATCGCTTTGCCTCTTTTGGTGTTTGATCGGCGCGCGGCAGGCGCGGATGCGGGAAAGGCAGCGTTCGTATTCCGCAATGAGGTTCTTTACCGCGGACAGTTTTTTCCGATCCAGCGTCTGTACCCAGTCGGGTTTTCGGGCAAAGGAAAACAGCTCCCGATCCTCCGCCGGAACAGGTTTCAGCTTCGGGGTATGCTTTTCCAGCAGATAGGCGTAATAGGGCAGCTTTTCCACGTTGGAAGTGACGGCGTCCCAATCCGTCTGCCGGATATATTTTTCTTTTTTCTGTCTGGGCGTCAGCTCATACCAGGCGGCGCGCCGTTCCGGTGACGCGGCGGTTTTGTATCGTAAAAAGGCGCTTTTTTGCGGGGCGTTGCGGAAATAATCGTCCAGATACGGTCGGACGCCGCTTTTTGCCGCGTCGATTTCCAAGCCCGTCAGAATGGCCAGCAGCTCGGTTTCTTCCCGGTACTTTTTCTTTTCCTCTGCCGTCAGATTCTCATCATATGCAATGACGCTGCGGTCAAAGGCGGTATTGCACAGTTGGCCGATCCGGTTGGAGAAGGTATCCCGGACGGTCACAAAACGGTCGTACCAGTTATCCGCGTCCCGGAGAACCGGGTCCTCCGCCGGGATATACAGCAGCGGGATGTTGAAACTATGATCAATGCTTCCGCTGAAATAATTGCGTTTTACGCATTCGTTCACAATAGGATCCGATATGGTTTTGATCATGTCTCCGTCATAGTCCGCTCCGCCGAGCCTCTGGGCGGCAAGCGCCTCCACGCCGACCATCACTACGTCAGTCAGCTTGCCGAGATAATGCTTTCGCATCTGTTCGGGGCGGCGCAGTACGGATAGCCGAATCTCCTCATTGCGGGATATATGGGGATTGCGCAGCAGCGTGCAGATTCGTTCTTCTTCATATACGGCGCCGGGCGCGTAAAATGCGTCCTTTTCCAGTTGGATCGTGATTGCTTCTGAAAAGAACGGTATGGTTTTCCCTGTTATTTTTCTGTTTTTTGTATCGATCAGATAGGAAAGAAATTCCATCAGATCCCCGGACAGATAACGGTTGTCGCCGGCGATCAGCAGCCGCCCGAGGGAATAATCCTTTAGCAGACGCTCCGTCATATCCGTAAACTGTTTTGCGCAAACATTCTCCCGCACAAACAACGGATTCAGTTTTACGCATTTCCCCAGAGGGGTGTGCTGTTGAGCCATAAATGCGATACGGAATTCTTCGTTTGCGCAAAGGTCATAATACCGCTGTTCCGTTGCTTTGGTGACCCACCGCCGCGGGTCATCGTCCGGGCTATGCTCCCATCCGGCAGGCAGATCCGCAGGACGAAATTCATCCGCCGTCATGGAAAGCGTGGTCAGGAACTGATAATTCAGTTCTGTATACGCTTCCGGTTTTTCCTTGCTGACGTTGGTAATATACAGCGCATGGTCGTAACGGTCGATCGCCTCCAGATAATCTCCCCACGTTTTTCCGTTTTCCTTCAGCCAGCCGTACCCTTTGAACATGCTTTTTGTAAGAATAACATCCACTTCGTCGATCGGATGCTTCTCTCCGTAAATATCCCGGATAAACGCACACCCGGCGCTTTTCAGGAAATCGTGAAAATCCACAGCGTGCAGCATGCCCTTCACAAAGGGCAAACGAACCTGAAACGACGCATGTACATGCCGACCGCAGTATTTTTTGTCCACGATTTTTGCAAAGGCGCTTGCGATCAGCCCTTCTCCATCAAACCGCGTTACCGTTATATCCCGTTTTCCTTCCACACGGCGGTACCGTTTTTCTCCTTCGGAGATAGGCTCGCCTTCAACGGTAATTACGTTCGTTTGAAACGCGTCAAACGTTGGATTATCTACAACGATCACACGGTGGGGTTTCGTCAGACCGATTCCCGTGACTCTTGTTCCACCGGAGAGCATCAGCCCGTTATACGCATAGAGTTTTGAAAGCTGACATTGCCCCACGCGCAGATCCAGCATGATTCTGCGGCGGACAGGTTCATACAGTTCAGCGCGGATAAAGGAGAGCGTCGCGTTTCGGCTCATGCTGCCGGAGCGTTCAAATGCGACGTAGGTCGCCGGGCCGGAACCGAGATCCAGCGTGATTCCTTCCGGGCGGAACATCGCCTCCGCCCGTTTTTGTCTGTCCAGATATTTTTGTCCGGCGCGCCGGTCGAAGATTCCGTAGAAATCCATATATATGATCTGATCCGAAAGATCCGGAATGATCGTATTCTGCGGGACGCGGAAACCGTCTTCGGGATGCAGCACCTTCATGATCTGATAAAAAAGCGCGCAATCGTTCTGCAAAAGCGGCGCTCCGGGTTTGATCACTCTTTGCGATGCGTCCCGGTTCAGATGAAAACGGAAAAAGCCCGGCGTCGTCTCCTCGGCGCAGGCGATCAGGGCTCTGGCGGATAGGGTAAAAATCTTGTATCTTGTTTCCACGAACTCACTTCTTTTCAGAAATCAATATTAATATATCACATCCATTTGATTAATGCAATAAGGACATTGCTCCCACTTTTAAAAAGCCCCTCACAAAATCTCAACAGAGTTTTGTGAGGGGACGTTTG
>CAMVBR010000337.1 GCA_947165755.1 uncultured Clostridia bacterium | reverse complement strand
GTACGTATCGCTGTCGATGATCTGTTCCTTCACAAATTTAAGCATATTGTCCGGATCGCGCAGCTCCTTATTGCTGCGATCATCCAACGCGATCTCGATAATGTGATCTTCTTTTACACCCTTATCCAGCAGATAATTGTGGAACAGGTTGAACAGAAGGTATGATTTCCCGCAACGGCGAAGGCCAGTCACGACCTTGATCAGTCCGTTCTTTTCCCGTCGAATCAGACGATCCAAATAAATATCCCGTTTGATTTCCATATTGCCCTCTTGTTTCTTAAATGGATGTAACTCCACCTTTTTTCGTAATTATTATATGCATTTTCTTTTAACATGTCAAGCACTCATGAAAAACATACAATGAAAAATTTGGATATGCCGCACATTTTATATGTGTTTTGTTTTTATCAAAGGGGCTTCTTGTTATTCTTTGTTTATGCGATCCAATAATTTGACTGCTCCGTATGAAAATCATAATAAAAAACTTGTTTCCAACATTTTTTTATGATATACTTTTTGCATAATTTAGAAGGAACGAGATGTATAGATTGGATCATAAACCTATTTGTGATATGTCTCCGAAAGAATTCGAAAAGTGTTGTTTAGATATCTTATCGGGATATGCAGAAGAGGAACAATTAAAGGGTTTTACAATTAAACACAATACAATCATTCCAGCTTCGGACGGAAGATATCAAATCGATGTTTACGCCGAGTTTTCCGCACTTGGTTCTCAATTCAAAATACTATGCGAATGCAAAAAATACAAATATAGCGTAAACAGGGAAAAAGTTGCAGTATTACACAAAAAACTTGATAGTATCGGAGCTCAGAAAGGAATACTGATATCAACAAGTGATTTTCAAAGCGGTGCGATAGAATATGCCAAGGCTCATGGTATAGCTTTAATTAAGGCCGAAGATTATCACTTTGAATTTCTTTCTCATTCTAGTGGGCAAAAAGAAGATGATAACGATCCATTCCTTTATGCAGAGAAGCATCTGCCTCCTTATGTTGGTTTTGACTGTACAACAGCATCAGGCGAACCATCTAAAGTTTTCCCAACGCGAGCAATGATAAAAAAACTTTTTGAAGAGATGAATCAGCAAATTCGAGAGAAAATGGGGATTGATATCTCTATTGATTTTCCTGATCTTCAAGCGACCGATTGACCTGCCGCTTTGTTTGACCCATATTCTGACCCATAACAGGAAAAACGGCGGCGGAGATAACGGGCACAAGACCGCCGGACGGAATCGCAACCCGAGACGAAAGGGCTGAAAAGCGCCGGAAACGCCCGGATTGATACTCCGACTACCGCTCATAACCCGGAGGTCGTTGGTTCAAGTCCTTCTCCCGCAACCATTTCGAGTGTTCATAACGGATTTGAGTTATGGACACTCGCTTTTTGTTGTATTGCAGGCGACACAGGTCTTTTATGGCTTGTGCCGCCTGCTTTGTTTCGTTATGCCGGAAGCGGCGCGGGAGCTTGCGCCGAAACCGGTATTGGCAGATACTCCACCGCCACGCCCTGGCGGGTATCAGCAACATAGGTTTCTTTCGCGCGAGCTTCCGGAAGCGCGAAAGTATCGATGAAACGGTAATGGATCACGATACGCTGGGTACGATGTTTGCCGACGCCTTCGGTTTCGTAAACGTCAATACGGTCAATCAGTTCCCGCAGCAGGACCGGCGTCAGCGTTTGCATTTCCATGAATTTGCGGATCGCGCCGACAAAGTTATCCCTGCCGACCTGCATGGATTCCTGTCGCTTCAGTTCCTCCTGCGCGGCGGCGATCCTTGCTTTCAGTTCCATGCGCTCCACCTCATATCGATGCGCCTGCTCCATACCTTAATTAACGTTGATATGAGAATATCTCTGAAGGCGGAGATATTCTCGTTCTGTTTCGGAGCAGGTATCACTACACTCGATCTCCCGTTGGCGTTTCCATCGTATAGTAAGAGGCCTATGAGTGAGCCGGAAGTCACGAAGTCCAAAGAATATCGGGCGCCCTCCCTGCGTCGGGCGCCCGATATGTTTATTTGATGCTTTTATATCCGTATCGTTTCGCCGGGGCGGACGTGAAAAACGCCGCCGTCGGTTTCAAAGAACAGATCCGTAAGCGTTGGATTGTAACAGATGTTTCCTGCCGCGCTGAAAACCAGCGAGCGGAAGGCGGTCACGTAGTCGTAAACTGCCATATTCGTCGCGTACCAGACGTCCGCTTTCCCGCAAAGGAGATCGCAGAGCTTTTCTATATGCGCCCAGTTGTTGTTCCGGTCAAACTCATAGCTGTGTCCCCACAGGTAAAACAGGCGGGGATAACGGGCGTCGGAATAGAACTCGTTTACCCGCAGATCCGCAAATTCCCGCGCCCAATCGAGCGCGTTCGGGTTATCGTGGTGCGCGGTGGGGATCCAGCAATACCAGTCCTCCGGCAGGGCAAAGCGGTTATTGTCGCCGCCGAGCGACCGGGCGTAAACGATCCCGATATCCCTGAGGTACCGCCGCACGGTTTCGTAATCGGAGCCGCCGGTAAAGCGGGTGACGCCGCTGTTCGGGTAAGCCATGCCGCGGATGATGCAGCCGAGATTTTCTTCCAATTGCAGCCTGCAGTTCAGAGCATCCCGCAGACCCACCAGCGTGCGTGAAGCGCCGGGCGCCAGGTGGTATTCCCCGTGGATCGCCACCTCGTGCCCCTTCCCGAGGATCTGCGCGCGCAGCTCTTCATAGGTCAGTTTTCCGCCGCCGGGCGTTTGCGCCACAAGGGCGGAATTGATATTGAACGTGCATTTGATCCCGCGCGCCTGTAACAGAGCCGCAAGGCGCAGGTCCTGCGATACGCCGTCGTCGTAGCTGAGGGTGACGGCCTTTGTTTTTCCCTCGGGAAAACGCATGTGCAAAAACGTCATACCGGTATCCTTTCCGCTGTCTGTTCGTTCAGTCCCCATCCTCCGCTGCCGCCAGAAGCACGGTGTTTCCGGCGATCGAGGCGGCGATCGAATCGCATGATACCTCCGCGATCGGCGAAAGATCGTGGCTGTCGTCCAGCAGATACAGCCGGAGCTTCGACGCGCCGGGGAAGGAAAGCAAAATCGGCCGGTCGGTTTTTCCGTAGCTTGATATCAACGCCATCCGTCGGCTGCCGTCCGTGGAGGCCGCAACCGCGAGATCGGTATCGGCGGTTATTTTCGCCTCGCTGCCAAGGCTGCGCAGAAGTCCGAAGGCCTTCACCGCGTAATACGTACGCGAGGGCGTGTCCGTATGCCGGA
>CAMVBR010000336.1 GCA_947165755.1 uncultured Clostridia bacterium | reverse complement strand
CCGCCGTTCTGATCCTGATGCTCAGCGTCGCGGGCAGCATCATCAACAACGCCCTTACCGCCCGTATCCGCGACGGAAAGCGCGAAATCGGCACGCTGCGCGCGGTCGGCGCGGGAACAAGGGAATTGACGCGTTCCTACGTGCTGGAATTGACGGCAATGGCGGGCGTCGGCACGGGTGTCGGATTCGCGGCGTTTCTCGCGTTCTGTTTCGGGATCGGCCTGATCGACTGGCTGCAGTACGGCCATACCATGCCCCCTGTCTTCCCGAATATCACACTCTGGCAAACAGCGCTCGGCGTGTTGGCGCTGTTCGCCGTCTGCGCCGTCAATCTGTGGCGGCAGATCCGTCGGCAGACAAAACACACCGTTGTGGAAAACATCCGGGAGTTTTAAACGATGAAAAGATTGTGCTCTATACTTTTTTGCCTGCTTTTTCTTTTTGCAGGCCGCCCGGCGGCGCAGGCGACCGATACGCAGGCGACCGCAACGGAGGCGACCGCCGTTGACCGTTCCGCGCCGCGGCTGATGGTAACGGATTACAGCCTCGATAGCGGCGTCCTCATGCCGGGCGCCGCCGGAAAGCTGACCGTCACACTGAAAAACACCAACAATAAACGCGCAATTGTTAATCTGAAGCTCACGCTCTCGGACGACAGCGGGGATCTGATCCAGAACGGGATGAACACCCGCTTTGTAAACGCGGTTTACGCGGGCGGGACCTATTCGCTGGAAGCGGAGCTCACAGCCCGTCACAGCGCCGCCGTGGGCAGACACAGCCTAACGCTAACGACTGAATATGAGGATGAAGAGTTTCAATCATATTCCTCTTCCGATACGTTATACGTGGACGTACGGCAGACCGCCGACCTCAGCTTTTCCGGCGCTGAGCTGCCCGCAAAGATCGTGGAGGGCGATACGGTAACCGTGACGCTCACGCTGATGAACACCGGCAAGGCGCAGCTCTCCAACTGCAAAGCGGATTTTGATATCAAAGGGCTCCTTGGCGGCGGCACGGCCTTCGGTGGCGCCCTCGCCGCGGGCGCGGGCAAGCCCGTCACCGCCGACTTGCGCGCGCAGTCAGGAGCGCGGGGCGCAACCGAGCCCCCACCCCGCTCGGCGCAGGGCAAGCGCAGCCGCTCCCGGGGTGGCCGTACGTTGATATCAAAGGGCTCCTTGGCGGCGGCACGGCCTTCGGCGTTACCTACGGTGTTTTCGCAGCAAAACAAAGAAAGCAGGATGAACTCAGGCTGTAAAGCGCAAGGCATAACGTTCCGCTCCCCCCCTAAAAAGGGGAGCTTCATGTTTTTCTTGTAATAAAAGAAGAAAGCGCAGTTTTGCGAGCAATTCGAAATACCCCGTAAAACTGCAATCCGTACCCGATTCCTGCCGTCAAATTTCCCCCTTTTCTTGACTTCGCTTTATAATCATATTAAAATAGAAACAATGGCAGGTTCCTTTCTGCCGCAGTATGATATAAAGGAGATTCAAGCATATGAAACTGAGAGCGCCCTGCGTGCCGCTGATCACGGTGGATCCGTATTTCAGCGTCTGGAGTAAATACGACCGCCTTACGGACGGCGATACCGTGCACTGGACCGGCAAACCGCAGCCGATCACCGGCGTCGTTTATGTGGATGGCGATCCCTATACCTTTATGGGCAAGTTCGGCGGCGTTTGGCCGATGGAGCAGACCGGCCTTGAGATCACGGCCTGCAGCACCCTGTACACCTTTGCCGGGGCGGGGATCACCCTGCGGGCGGAATTCACTTCGCCCCTGCTGACGGATGACCTCGATATCGCTTCGCGGCCCGTATCCTATCTGCGGCTTACCGCGGCTTCGGCGGACGGCGCATCCCATGAGATCCGCTTTGTGATCGATATGGACGACAGCATATGCCTGAATGAAAAATATCAGTATCCCACGGTGTTTTCGCTTCTGAACGAGCCCGGTATCACCGGCGGCAGCCTCGGCGCAAGCGAGCAGCACGTTCTGAACCGCAGCGGCGACGACCTGCGCATCGACTGGGGCTACGCCTATCTGGCCACCAACGCGCCGGGCGCGTCCGTGAAAACCGTTGAGCGCTTCAGAAACGGCGTTGCCGAGCACGATAAACTCCGGCTCGATATCCCGGGCTGCGACGTGCTGGTCGCCTTCGCTTACGACGATATCCGCTCCATTCAGTATTTCGGCGAGAACCTCACCTCTTACTGGAACCGGAACGGCAAAACCATACAAACCGCCATCCGTGAGGCTTTTGCGGATTACGAAGAGCTGAAGGCCCGCTGCGACCGGCTGGGGGAGGACCTGCGCGCAAAGTGCGAAAACGAGCAGTATTACGAACTGGTGACCCTTGCCTACCGGCAGGCCGTCGCCGCCCATAAGATCGCCGTGGATCTCAACGGGGAAGTGCTGTTTATCTCAAAAGAGTGCTTCTCCAACGGCTGCGCCGCCACCGTGGACGTCACCTACCCCTCCATACCGCTGTTTCTGCTGTATAATCCGGAGCTGGTGCACGGTATGCTGCGGCCCGTATTCCGTTTTGCGGATTCCGACGGCTGGCGCTTCGATTTTTCCCCTCACGACGCGGGGCAGTATCCGCTGGTGAACGGGCAGGTGTACGGGGAGAATACCTCCGAAGAGAATCAGATGCCGGTGGAGGAGTGCAAAGCGTACCGACTTTGCGATGCAGCACTGGCAGGACCTTGAAAAATGGACCGGCTACCTGATCAAATACGGCCTTGATCCGAAAAACCAGCTCTGCACCGACGATTTCGCCGGGCACCTTGCCCACAACTGCAACCTTGGCCTGAAGGCCATTATGGGCATCGCCGCTTTCGGCGTTCTGAACAGGCTGACCGGCAAGCCGGAGGCGGCCGAAAAATATACCGCCATGGCCCGGGATATGGCTGCGCAGTGGATCGAAAAGGCGAAGGACGACGAAAACGTGTACCGGCTGGCCTTCGACCGCCCGGGCACCTGGTCCATGAAATATAACGCGGTGTGGGACCGGATCTTCGGCACGGAGATCTTCCCTGCGGATGCCTTTGACGCGGAGATCGAAAACCACATTGCGAACCATATGAACCCCTACGGCCTGCCGCTGGATAACCGCTCAACCTACACGAAATCGGATTGGCTGATGTGGACCGCGGCCATGGCAAAGGACGAAGCGCAGTTCAACACGCTTGTGGATTCCCTCTGGCGCGCCTACCACGAGAGCGATTCCCGCGTGCCGCTTACGGATTGGTATTTCACCGATACCGCGCTGCAAAGGGGCTT
>CAMVBR010000335.1 GCA_947165755.1 uncultured Clostridia bacterium | reverse complement strand
GTAGCTCCTTAGCTTGTAGCTCCAGTTTGTCGGGCAAACTGCCCGACAAACTGAATTTTTTATATTTATATTGCAAACCGTTCTTTATTATGATAAAATATATTAATCATTGCCGCAAACGGCATTCAGAATGATAATATCGGAGTTGATAGCATGAAAGAACTGATGCTCGGCAACAAGGCCGTGGCGCGGGGCTTATACGAGGCGGGCTGCTGCTTTATTTCCAGCTACCCCGGCACCCCCAGCACCGAGATCACCGAGGAAGCCGCCAAATATAACGAGATCTACTGCGAATGGGCCCCCAACGAAAAGGTGGCCATGGAGGCGGCCTTCGGCGCGTGCCTTGCGGGCAAGCGCAGCTTTTGCGGTATGAAGCACGTGGGGCTGAACGTGGCCGCGGACCCCCTTTACACCATGAGCTACACGGGCGTGAACGCCGGGCTTGTGATCGCGGTGGCCGACGACGCGGGCATGCATTCCAGCCAGAACGAGCAGGATTCCCGCCACCATGCCATCGCAGCCAAGGTACCCATGCTCGAGCCCTCGGATTCCGCCGAGGCGCTGGCCTTCACAAAGCTGGCCTACGAGCTTTCGGAAGCCTACGATACTCCCGTCATCATAAAGATGTGCACCCGCGTTTCCCACTCCCAGAGCGTGGTGGAGCCCGGAGAGCGCAGCGCGCCCGTGAAGGCTTACGAAAAGAACATCGCAAAGTACGTGATGATGCCGGGCAACGCCAAGCGCCGCCATCCCTTCGTGGAGGAGCGCACGAAAAAGATCGTGGAATACGCCGAAACCGCCCCCATCAACCGCATTGAGCGCGGCACGGGCAAGGTGGGCGTGATCACGTCCTCCACCGCGTATCAGTATACCAAAGAGGTGTTTGGCGACAGCGTGAGCGTGCTGAAGCTCGGCATGGTGAACCCCCTGCCGGTGAAGCTGATCCTCGATTTCGCCGCGAGCGTGGAAACCCTGATCGTGATCGAAGAGCTCGATCCCATAATAGAGAACCACTGCAAAGCCCTCGGCCTCACCGTGACGGGCAAAGATAAGCTCCCCATGATCGACGAATTTTCTCAGAGCCTGATCGAAAAGGCCCTGTGCGGCAGCGAGAAGGAGAGCCTGTCGCTTGCCGATCCTATCCCCGTGCGCCCGCCCGTGATGTGCGCCGGGTGCCCCCACCGCGGCCTGTTTTACACGCTGAACAAGAACAAATGCACGGTGCTGGGCGATATCGGCTGCTATACCCTCGGCGCGGTGGCGCCCCTTTCCGCCATTGAAATGACCCTCTGCATGGGCGCTTCGGTGAGCGCGGTGCACGGCTTCAACGTGGCTTCGGACGGCGACAGCGAAAAGCACACCGTGGCCGTGATCGGCGATTCCACCTTTATGCACTCCGGCATGACGGGCCTTGCCAACATCGCCTATAACCAAAGTAATTCCACCGTGATCATTCTCGATAACTCCATTACGGGCATGACCGGCCACCAGCAGAACCCAACCACCGGTTTCAACCTGCGCGGCGACCCCGCCGGTAAGATCGATCTGGAATCCCTCTGCCGCGCCATGGGTTTTGCCCGCGTGCGCGTGGTGGACCCCTATAACTTAAAGGAGTGCGATACCGTGCTCAAGGAGGAGCTGGCCGCCGACGCGCCGAGCGTGATCATCAGCCGCCGCCCCTGCGCGCTGCTCAAATACGTAAAGCACAAGCCCCCCGTAAAGGTAGATAACGACAAGTGCCGGGGCTGCAAAAGCTGCATGAAGATCGGCTGCCCGGCGGTATCCATGAAAAACGGCAAGGCCGCCATCGATAAAACGCTGTGCGTGGGCTGCGGCGTGTGCGGCCAGATGTGCGCCTTCGGCGCCATAGAAGAAAACTGAGGAGGCGCGCCAATGGAAACGAAAAACGTAATGATCGTGGGCGTCGGCGGGCAGGGAAGCCTGCTGGCCAGTAAGCTCTTGGGGCACTTGCTGCTCTCCTGCGGGTACGACGTAAAAGTGAGCGAGGTACACGGTATGAGTCAGCGCGGCGGCAGCGTTGTCACCTACGTGCGCTGGGGCGACAAGGTGTATTCCCCCGTGATCGATAAGGGCGAAGCGGATTTCATCGTCAGCTTCGAGCTGCTGGAGGCCGCAAGGTATATCCCGTACCTAAAAAAGGGCGGCGTGATCGTGACCAACACCCAGCAGATCGACCCCATGCCGGTGATCACCGGCGCTGCAGCGTACCCCGAAAACCTCGTGGAGAAGATCGCCGCCGCGGGCATCGCCATCGACGCCATGGATTGCCTCACCCTCGCGGAGCAGGCCGGTTCCTTAAAGGCCGTGAATATCGTGCTGCTGGGCAGGCTTTCGCATTATTTCGATATCCCCGAAGAAAAATGGATGGCCTCCCTCGAAGCCATCGTGCCCGCGAAGTTTCTGGACGTGAATAAAAAGGCGTTTGAGATAGGGAAGAACGCAGGAAAGTAGCGCCGCCGAAGTCGACGCTGCGATATGCAGCCTGACGTCACGTATCACATGACGCGAAGCGTCATATATCGCATTGCGAAGCAATATATCGCACGACGTATATCGCGCTGCGCAGCAGCATATCGCAGCCTTTCTCTTGCAATAACCGGCGTTCGCCGGGGCGGTTCCCGTCCCTTTGGTAGCGCGGCACACCGTGCCGCAATTACAGGGGGATGTAACTTAAAAGATTGTTTTCCTTGCAAAGGCGGCACGGTGTGCCGCGCTACGGTGCCGGATGTTGCTCCATTTCCAATTGCATGACGCGCAGCGGCATATATCGCATTGCGAAGCAATATATCGCACGGAGTATATCGCATTGCGAAGCAATATATCGCGCGCCGCCGCAGCGGCGCATTTTTTTCTTCGCGCCTGCGGCGCTTAATTCCGCATTACGCATTACGAATTTCGCATTAAAAAAACGCCCTTGCGGGCGTTTTTTTCGGTCAGCACCGTCCGTACAGCGCGTTCCATTTGCGGAACTTTTCGGTATCGATGCCGTTTAATTGTTCTTCGGTAAAGCGCACGGCCCAGTTGCCGTCCGGCTCGCCGGGCTTGTTCATGCGGGTATCGGCGCCGTAGCGCAGCAGGTCCTGCACGGGTAAGATCACCAGATCGGCGCGGCTCATCAGCATGGTGCGCTCCACGGTATCGAAGCACCCCTCCATGCGCGAAACGTCCGGGTGGCCGAAGTAATCGGCGATCCACCGCTTGTGGCCCTCGTCCTGCTCCCACACGAAGCCCAGCAGGGTGTTGTTATCGTGGGTGCCGGTGTAGGCCAC